>HF993219.1 GCA_000436795.1 Bacteroides sp. CAG:1076 | reverse complement strand
TTCGTATTTGGGGGTTCCCCAATACACAATGTTGTAAGTACCGACCGGCAGCGAAATTTCGCGGTTGTAGTCTCCTGTAATGTTTCCATCCAGAATGTTGTAAAAGCCGTAAAATACACTTAAGGTATTATTCACGTAGTTCCCGAAATAGATGGAACTACCTTGCACACAAGGATAAGCCTCTACAATACCGGTGAGAGGACTTTGGGAGTCGCTCACACGGGTATGTAGTGCTGGAGTAACAAGATTGGTTGATGATTTTGCGGGGAGGCTATAGCTATCGTCCCTGCATGCGGTTGTGATTGCCAGGAGCATGAAAGCTCCTAATGTGATTTTTTTCATAAGGCTTATCTTTATAATAAACAATTAAAGGTAATAAATGTTTTTGGGAAAGTGGAATATTATTCGATAAAAGTGAAAATATTTTTATAACCTGACGACATTCCTCCTGAGATTTGTACGGAAAGGCATTTGTTTTTGTACAAAAACTTAGAAAATTTGTACAAATTTTCAGAAAACGTCAGGACGTTTTTTCCGGAAGACGGGCAGAAAAAAGTAAGTTCTTAATTAAAAGAAAAACAGCATACACCGGAATCGTAAAGATTGTATCTTTGCCTGAAATTTAGAAAGCGTGATAATTATGAAGAAACGTACAAAAGGGATATTGAAAATAGCCGGAATTTCTTTCGGCTCACTGATTGCGGTTGTCTTGATAGTCATCGTGATTGTGACAAATTTTGTATTTACACCTGCAAGACTTACGCCTGTGGTGCTTAAAACGGCCAATCAGGCGCTGAACGCCAAACTCGACATGAAAAGTGTAGAACTGACTTTCTTTTCTACTTTTCCCCGTTTCGGTCTGAAGCTGGTAGACGGACATCTGGTGTCGAAAGTGCTGAATGATACGGCATGGCAAAAGACCGATTCGCTGCTTTCGTTTGGAAAGTGTGTGGTCGTGATTAATCCTTTGGATTACCTGATGGAGCGGAAGGTTACGTTGAACTATCTGGGACTGGAAGATGCATCGGTCTATGCTTTTAAGAATAAAGACGGGATAGCCAACTGGGATATTGTGGCTTCCGATACGGCTGAGGTTGAAGCCGATACAGCCTCGGCAGATAAGCAAATGTTGTC
>HF993218.1 GCA_000436795.1 Bacteroides sp. CAG:1076 | reverse complement strand
CCTTACGTATCAATATTTTTCCAATCATATTGATAACGGCTGTTATGAGGAACAATAACAATCCGATGGCAATCAGTGACGAAAGTTTCAGTCCGTCGGCTTCACCAAACTGATTGGCAATAATGCTGGCCATCGTATTACCCGTAGTACGCAGAGTTTCGGGCATCTGATTAGTGTTTCCTATCAGCATCGTAACGGTCATGGTTTCACCCAATGCACGACCTATCGCCAGAATATAGGCTGAGAAGATACCCGATCCGGCCATTGGGAAAATAACCCTGCGGATAACTTCTGCACGAGTGGCTCCCATGGCGTATGCTCCTTCTTTCAAATCGGAAGGAACCATCTTAATGAATTCCGAGCTCAGAGAAGCTGCATAAGGCACAATCATTATGGCGAGTACAAAGGCTGCGGTCAAGATTCCCGAACCTTGCGGAGAGAGATTCAGATGCATGAATACATTACGCAATACATAAAATCCCCACAAGCCATAAATGATAGAAGGAATACCTGCCAGCAAGTCGGTAACAGTACCCAGTACCGCCGCAATTTTCTTTCCTCGGAAATACTCACCAGTAAATAAAGCGACCGGCAAAGAAAACGGGATACACATCAATAAAGCAAGAATTGTAGTAAGTAATGTTCCGGTAATGAACGGAAGAGCACCGTAACTTTCTTTTCCTGCCGTTGTTACCCAATCGTCTGAAAAGATAAAGTTCCAGAAGCCAAAATGCTCGAATGCTCCGGAGGCATCGACAGTGAGGGAATATACAATTCCCCCACCGATGATAGGAATAATAACAGCCGACAGAATAAGTAAAACTCTAAAAATTTTGTCTTGCATAAAATATCAGCTTTGCAATGATTATCTATTACTTTAAAATCGGCTGACCCTGATATGTCACAGTCTTAAGATTTGCCAGACTCTGTTCGATGGCTTTCTTAGGCAGCGGAGCATAGTGTACTGTAGCAGTAGTCTGCTGTACGCTGTCACTTAACATGTACTGCATCAAGTCTACTGTTGCCTTTGCCTGAGCTTCCGAACGGTCTGAATAGTTCTGTTCTTTATAAATCAGCAACCATGTGAAACAACTGATAGGATAAGCTCCGGCCGCATCGGCGTTAGTAATAGAGCAACGGGTATCTTGAGGAATATCACCTGCAGCAGCCGAAATGCTTTCGGTAGACGGAGAAACTAATTCACCACGCTGATTCTTGACTGCGGCATAAGGAATTTTCTGTGCAAAAGCATATTCGGAACCAATGTATCCCAAAGAATATGGAGTCTGTGCAATGATACCTGCTACACCCGGATTACCTTTGGCTGCCTGTCCTACAGGGAAGTCAACAGTTTTTCCTGCTCCATAGGTATTCTTCCAGCTTTCGCTGACTTTAGACAAATAATCGGTAAATACAAATGTAGTACCACTACCGTCTGAACGATATGCAAGAATAATTTTCTTAGCCGGCAATTTTACATCCGGATTCAATTCCTGCAAACGTGCATCGTTCCAGTCTGTAATTTTACCTGCATAGATATCGGCTATGATATCACCAGACAGGTTCAATTTTACTACATCCGGCAAGTTATAGGCCAGTACGACAGCTCCCATACATGTCGGGATGTGAACTACCGGATCCATTTCTTTCATTTCAGCATCACTCAGGAACGCATCACTTCCGGCAAAGTCGACAATACCATCTTTCAGGTTACGAACACCTCCGCCACTACCGATGCCACCGTAAGATACTTTATTGTTGTGTGTTGCACTATATCCTTCAAAGCTCATGTTATAGAAAGGCAATGGGAATGTAGCTCCCGCACCTGTTAATTCAACGGAATCTGTTGATGACTTCTGTCCACCACATGCAGTAACAGCCAAGGCCATTATACCTGCTACCAAAGACAAATAATGTTTTTTCATTGTTTATTAATTTAATAAATTGATTTTTCTTATATTGGATTTTCTCTTTTTTCTTTAGATTCACATTAAAGTGAGAAGGAAGCATTCAGATAAGCATAATAAGAATCGGGGGTACTTCCCGACTTGGGCGACCATATACGGAAGTTCGGAGCCAGCTTAATGTATTTTCCAATCCGGAATTCTGCGCCGACCATTCCTGCCATACCATCCCCCTCTTCATTCCATTTATCTTTTGATGTCAGGTAATCCCAACGCCCAAAAAGTCCTATTTTCTTAGTCAGATTAATGGTTGTATATGCAGAGATACCGCTCTGATCGCATCCGTCGGTATACCCTGTATTCGTCTGATAATTATATTCAGCAGCCAGTGAAAAAGATTTATTTTTGAATCCTATGAAAGAAGCCAAATTCGTAATGCCTTTATCTGTTTTTTCGGCAGCTTCGTTAAAAGAACCATACAAGCGGATAAACAGATTTTTTACGGGCGTCAATGTCAGACCGCCACCATACTGTAGTCCATCTTTTACCTGCACCTGCTTATATCCTTCACCGTTTGCCAGAATAACATCTGCCGAAATATAACGGTTAAAATCATAGGCAACAGAAACAGCAAGATCGGCACTACTTCCAAACTTGTATTCATCTTGGAAAGATTTCATTACATAACGTTTCTCCCAGAAACTTTCCTGAAACTTGAACTGGGTAGTCGAAATAAGACCGGCATTCAATGTCCATTTTCCACGTTCCCATGACAGCATCGCATTCTTTACGAAACCTATACGATGATGATCGTCTACATCTTTGGACTGTCCGAAATCGGCAACGACTTTTACTTGCAATTCTTTCGACAAGTCGTACTGGTACCCCAGATAAGCGCGGTCAAGATTGAAACCACGATCATCGTTTACATGACCGAATCCGGAATGAACATCGGAAAAGATTGTAATGATAGCCTTACCCTTGGGAGCTTCTTCTTTACCTTTGTCCTCTGCATGCATCGGTACAACTGCATATCCCAGCAAGCCTGCAACAATGGCACACCGTTTCTTTAAATTCTTTTTATTCACTATACATCTGCTTTTTATTTCGAGAGCAAAGGTATAAGTAACAAGTAACTTGGTTATGTCATAAATATTACAAAACTGTTACATCCTCATCGGGAAAACGAAGTGTTTCTACTTTTTCCAAACGAGCATGCAGGCGGGGCATCAGCGATTTACGTATACGCAGGCGCATAATGCAATCCATGTCGTACGACTGTTCTAATATCTCGGGCGCCTCTTCTTTTACGATACGCATCACATCATTCATAAATGGATATTCAAAGATAATCTTTACATCCTGATCTACTGTCTTTTCTATTATCGTAGCCTCGGCAATAGCTTGTGCCGCTGCGGTACGGTATGCCACAATCAGACCGCTCGTACCCAGCTTAATACCTCCAAAATAACGTACTACGATAATCAAAATATCGGTCAGCTCATTCGAATTGATTTGTCCGAGAATCGGTTTACCTGCAGTACCAGACGGCTCGCCATTGTCGTTGGCACGGAACTCTTTCCGTTCTGCTCCCAGCATATAAGCATAGCACACGTGACGTGCATCGTAATATTTCTTCTGATACTCTTCCAGATGTGCTTTCACCTCGGTCAGCGTGCGCACAGGAATGGCTATCGCAATAAACTTACTTCTTTTTTCGGTATAAACAGCTTCTGACTGTCCTTCTATGGTTTTATATGTATCTTCCAACACGATTCGGATTTATCTAATTTTGAAATATACTATTTATTACTTCGCAGTATGTGTACCCGGATTGTATTCATCAGCGATTTTCCGATTATAATCAGCGTAACAGCTGTCAGTACCAGAATAATCCCCAAGATAATACGTGGAGTCAGACGTTCTCCAAATACCAGTACCCCAAAAAACAATGCTGTAATCGGTTCCAACGCTCCCAATATAGCTGCTGGCGTAGATCCGATATAATGGATAGATTTAGTCATGGCAATCAGTGAAATCACTGTTGGAAACAAAGCCAAAGCTATAGGATTTACCCATAATGCAGGAGTCGTAATAATATCAAGTTGCGTACAAAACTTAAGACGCACAACAAACACACTCAAGCCAAATAATAATGCATAGAAAGTCAACTTGGATGTCGGCATGTCTTTCAATGAAGAACGATTTACTCCAATAATATAGACAGCATAAGTCAGCGATGAAGCAAAGACCAGCAAAACACCTACCAAACTTAATGTTTTACCACCTTCTCCTTTGTACAACAAGGAAATTCCGAGAAAAGCCAAGGCTATGGAAAGAGCGGTTATAACAGAAACCTTTTCCTTAAAGCACACAGCCATAATAATGGCTACCAGCACAGGATAGACAAAAAGTATGGTAGAAGCTATTCCTGCGTCCATATAATTATAGCTCAAAAATAATGTAAGCGACGAAAAGGCAAAGAGCATTCCCATTACAAACAGTGGCAATATTTCGGAACGATGTAAGACAAACGACTGCTTCTGCATTTTCATCAACAAAGCAAGCATTACTACCCCCAGACCGTAACGATAAAACAAGACTGAATCGGCACTAATACCATCGGAATACAGCGGTAAAGTAAACAGAGGATTAAGACCGTAACTGGCAGCAGCTACAGCACCGTAAACAAAACCTTTGAATGTATTACTAACCATGTAAATGTCTATTTTTCAAAACCGGCAGCAAAGGTACACAATCTTAAGCAAAAACATCCGGCCAAACAAGAAAAAGGTCAGGATATTTTCGCTAAAATGTCCTGACCTTTCACAATATCAGACTCAACCTTTGCCAGAAAGGACTTCCCTTTCCGGCATACAAACCATATTTATGCTACAGCACCCACCAGTGCTCTTTTACGGTTTGAAGAGAAATCTTACAAAAGGAAGGGAATCTGATATATTTTGTCAAACTATCATTTCAATTTATGTATAACTAATCCAGATCGAAGTTTAGGTTCGAACCAGGTAGTTTTAGGAGGCATAATATTGCCTGTATCGGCAATATCCATCAGTTGCTTCATGGAAACCGGATAAAGAGCCAATGCCATTTTCATTTCACCACTATCTACCCGCTTCTTCAATTCACCAAGTCCCCGGATACCTCCGACAAAATCAATACGTTTGTCTGAACGCAAATCCTTTATACCTAAAATTTCATCCAAAATCAAATTCGATGAAATGGTAACATCCAAAACTCCAATCGGGTCATTATCATCGTATGTATCAGGCTTTGCCGTCAGGCTGTACCACTTGCCGTCAAGATACAAGGAGAAATTATGAAGTGCAGCAGGCTTATATACTTCCGAACCTTTATCCACTACATCGAAATGTTTCCTCAAGGCTTCCAAGAATTGTGCGGAAGTTAATCCGTTCAAATCTTTCACCACGCGATTATAATCGATAATGGTAAGCTGGCTTGCCGGGAAACAAACAGCCATGAAATAATTATATTCTTCATCACCCCGATGGTTAGGATTCTCCTTCGCTTTCTCCGCTCCAACCAAAGCAGCTGCAGCACTACGATGATGACCATCGGCTATGTATAAAGAAGGCATCGCGGCAAAAGCTTTCGTAATAGCAGCTATATCCTCATCCTGATCGATCACCCAAAAGGTATGTCCAAAGCCATCATCGGGAGCAACAAAATCGTAGACCGGTTTCTTAGCTGTATATTTAGCAACAATTGCATCCAGCACCGCATTATCCGGATAAGCAAAAAAGACCGGCTCAATATTAGCATCGTTCACGCGTACATGCTTCATACGATCTTCCTCCTTGTCCCGGCGTGTCAGCTCATGTTTTTTAATTACGCCATTCAGATAATCGGGAACATAGGCTCCAACTACCAGGCCATATTGTGTTTTACCATTCATGGTCTGTGCATAGATATAGTAACAGTCTTTCTTATCCTGCACCAGCCATCCCTTGTCCTGAAACATCTGAAAGTTCTGCACAGCTTTATCGTACACACACGGATCATGCTCGTCAGTTCCTTCCGGAAAATCAATTTCAGGCTTGATAATATGATAAAGTGATTTTTCATTCCCGGCAGCCTCAGCACGAGCCTCAGCCGAGTTCAACACATCGTAAGGACGGGAAGCAACCTGCTCTACCATTTCCTGAGGTGGACGAATCCCCCTAAACGGTTTAACTACTGCCATAATGTTTGAAGTTTCTTAAAAATAATACAAAGTTCTGAGGCATATAGAAAACATACAAGCATTTGACACACCGTCATTTTCATCTATGCATCATTGATTTTTCTCACTTCTTATTTACGCGATACTTCTCGCATCCATCTTTCAGGAATCCGACAATCTGACGTGCAGCAGCAATACCAGCATTAATATTAGCTTCAGCAGTCTGAGCACCCATCTTCTTAGGAGTTGAGAAATAGCGTCCTGGGAATCTGGCAGAAAATTCTTCGTGACGAACCGGCATAATATCAGTCACATATTTCAAATCCGGACGATCATTCATCAAGCGAATCAAATCATCTTCATTAATAACTTCTTTACGGGCAGTATTGACCAGCAAACCATTTTTCGGCATACGGTTTACCAGATCATAATTGATTGAATTTTTCGTTTCAGCAGTAGCCGGAATATGTAAAGAAACTACATTACATTGCGTATACAATTCTTCGGCAGAATCTACAGGTTTAATGCCATCGGCTAACATTGCTTCTTTCGGGCAATATGCATCATAAGCATAGATTTCCATGCCGATACCTTTTGCTATACGAGCAACATTACGGCCTACATTGCCATAAGCATGTATACCCAACTTTTTACCTTTCAATTCTGTACCAGCCTTTCCATCATAGAAATTACGTACAGCCATAATCATCAAGCCAAAAGCCAGTTCAGCCACAGCATTGGAATTTTGTCCCGGCGTATTCATAACACAAACGCCATGAGCTGTAGCAGCCTCCAGATCAACATTATCGTAACCAGCACCTGCACGAACGACAATCTTCAGTTCAGGAGCAGCATCTAATACTTCCTTATCAATAATATCACTACGAATAATAATGGCATTGACATCTTTTACAGCCTCAAGGAGCTGAGCTTTTTCAGTATATTTTTCAAGCAAAGCCAATTCATAACCAGCTGCTTCAACTTCCTTACGGATACCGTCGACAGCTATTTTTGCAAACGGTTTTTCTGTTGCTACTAAAACTTTCATAACTATCAGATTTAATATAATAAAAATGGCACACAGTCCCGCACACCGTCTATCCGTGCAGGTCTGTGTGCCTTCTATAACAAACTTGTTAATTAATGCATTTTTTCAAATTCCTGCATGCAGTCAATCAATGCCTGAACACTCTCTATCGGCAAAGCATTGTAGCAAGAAGCACGGAATCCACCAACAGAACGATGACCTTTAATACCCACCATTCCCTTTTCTGTCGCAAACTTCAAGAAATCAGCTTCCAGATCCTTATATTCATCAGCCATAACGAAGCAGATGTTCATATACGAACGGTCTTCTTTGACTGTAACAGTACCACGGAACAATTTATTGCGATCAATTTCGGCATACAGCATATCGGCACGCTGTTTAGCCCGACGCTGCATTTCTTCCACTCCACCCTGAGCTTTCAGCCAACGCAAAGTCTGCAAAGCTGCATAAATAGGAACAACAGGAGGAGTATTAAACATTGAACCTTTATCTACATGAGTCTGATAATTCAGCATGGTAGGAATATAGCGAGAAACCTTGCCCAAAGCATCATTCTTTACGATAACAAACGTAACACCTGCCGGAGCCAGATTTTTCTGTGCGCCACCATAAATACATATATATTTTGAAACATCCACCGGACGGGAGAATATATCGGATGACATATCAGCTACCATCGGAACATCTACATCCGGATCGGCATGGAGTTCAGTACCATAAATCGTATTATTGGTCGTGATATGGAAATAATCCACGTCAGCCGGTACAGTATAATTCTTCGGGATATAGGTATATCCATCTTTTTCGGAAGAAGCAACTTCGACAGTTTCTCCGAATGCCTTTGCCTCTTTCAATGCTTTTTTCGCCCATGTACCAGTATTGAGATATGCAGCCTTCTTTTCAAGGAAATTATAGGGAACCATACAGAACTCCATGCTTGCTCCTCCACCCAGGAAAAGTACTGAATATCCTTCAGGAATATTCAAAAGTTCTTTAAACAAGGCAACAGCCTCGTCTACCACCGGCTGAAAGTCTTTAGCGCGGTGACTGATTTCCATCAACGAAAGTCCCGAACCATTATAGTCAAGAATAGCCTGAGCTGTTTTTTCGATCACTTCGCGAGGCAATATCGAAGGTCCCGCATTAAAATTATGTTTTTTCATTTGGAAGTTTGTTTTGGTTAAACATTGATTCGTTCTTACATTTGCGAATATAGCTATTATTTTTAGACTTCCAAAGAATTTCGTAATATTTTTATACCTATAAAAGCCTTTTCATAACAAATTACACAAAACAAACCGTTTTAATCCCGCATTGAAATTATGTTTTTTCATTTGGAAGTTTGTTTTGGTTAAACATTTGTTCGTTCTTACAATTGCGAATATAGCGATTATTTTTAGACTTCCAAAAGTTTTTGTAATATTTTTCTAGCAACTCAGGGTTTTTAATAACAAATTACACAAAACAATGCGGTTTAATTTACAAATTGACACAAGAAGTAAGTTCTATGACTTTTGAACAGACTAGAGTCATAGCATTTTGAGAGAATTTCTTATCGAGACAAGGTTTTATTGACACAAAGTTATCATTTAGCCAGTTCTATCAAAGCTTTTACCCCCTTAATCTTTTCATTTTGCACAAGTTTTAACACTTGTTTGTGTTTAGAGCGTAAAACCGCAGCAAAAGCATAATGATCTTTTACATCTACACGACCTATGTCCTCCTTTCCTAAATTTCCTTTCTTAGACAGGAAGCCGACAATATCGATTTTATTTATTTTATCTTTTTTCCCTTTACCTATATATAAGGTAACAAAATCGGGCTGCACCGGTTTAGGAGTAATAGCCGGTAATATATATTCCTCAGGATCTTCCTTTATATAAGAAGGCAATTGCTCTTCAGCGTAAAGTATGACATAAGCACTACCATTGGCCTCCCATCGGGCAGTACGTCCATTGCGGTGTACAAATCCATCTTCTGCAACAGGAAGATGATAGTGAATAACATTTTTTATATCCGGGATATCCAGTCCACGGGCAGCCAGATCGGTTGAGATGAAAATATGGCAACTGCCATTTCGGAACTTGTATAGCGCACGCTCTCTATCATCTTGTTCCATTCCTCCATGGAAAGTTTCACAATACACTTTCATGGAATGTAAATAATTTCCTACCCGTTCAACACTCTCACGATGATTGCAAAAGACCAATGTGGATTGATTACCTAAACAGCATAATAATCTATAAAGAGTTTCCAGCTTATCTTTTACCGGAGAGATCACTTTATACAAACGTAAGCGTTCAGAAACGCCTCCATCCGGATTGAGAAAGTTCAGCTTTATTGTACGGTTCAACCCCGTAAAACGAGGTATTTCCTCAGTATCGGTAGCAGAAAGCAGAAAACGTCGACGCAAATTAGGTAATTTACCTATTACTGCTGCCATCTCTTCCTGAAAACCAAACTCAAGACATTTATCGAATTCGTCAATCACCAGCAGATTAACGACAGTAGCATCAAAGTTCAGCTTTTCAAGATGATCATTCATACGACCCGGAGTTCCTACTATTACCGATGGACGAATTCCTTTCATTGTACGATGTTCATCCATAGCCGGTCGCCCTCCATAACAACTCATAATAGTAAATCCCGTATTCATCGACTTGAACACCTGCTCTATCTGTAATGCCAACTCTCGAGAAGGAACCAATATTACAGCCTGTACTCCTTCTACCTCAGACTTTAATGATGAAACAAGAGGCAACAAATAGGCCAATGTCTTACCTGACCCTGTTGGGGATAAAAGAATCAAATCACATCCTTCACGGTAAGTATCAATGACCGCTTGCTGCATGGCATTCAATTGTTCTATTTTTAAATTTGCAAGTATAGTCTGTATATTCATAAAAGCAGGATTTTAATTAAGTTATACGCAAATATAAATAGAACTCATGATATTCTCAGCATTTCAGTCAAAGAAATAAAGCAGGGGCAGACTGCAAGATGAAGTAAAAACGTTTATCCTTAATACAGAAAAATAGCCGTCTGCCCCGAATGGTATTCCTTATTTTAAATATTCAAAAAAGAATCGTTCTATCTTGTCGTAAGGAATAACCCCTGCCTGATTATCGTACAAATCGACATGACTTGCTCCAGGAATAATCATCAACTCCTTGTTGTCACCTTTCAATTTTTTGAAAGCATCTTCACTAAAATATCTGGAATGCGCTTTTTCTCCGTGAATCATCAATACCGCACTACGAATCTCACTACTATAAGTCAGCAAAGGGGTATTGATAAACGAAAGTGCCGAAGTAATATTCCAGCCGCCATTCGAATTGAGAGAACGTTTATGATAACCTCGTTTCGTTTTATAATAATCATAATAATCTTTCACAAACTGAGGAGCATCACTCGGCAGAGGGTCAACCACACCACCGGCACGTGCATACGAGCCATTTCGTGCATCAATAGTACGCTGCGCATTTAACTTCTTACGAAGTTCATATCGAGCATTTTCATCCATCGAATCAAAATATCCGTTGGCATTAACCCTGCTCATGTCATACATGGTTACAGTCACAGTAGCCTTAATGCGAGTATCTATGGCAGCAGCATTGAGAGCCATTCCTCCCCAGCCACAAATTCCAATAATTCCAATCCGTTCAGGATCCACATCATCGCGAATAGAGAGAAAATCAACTGCCGCTGAAAAATCTTCTGTATTAATATCAGGAGAAGCAACATAACGAGGTTCCCCACTACTTTCCCCTGTATAAGAAGGATCAAAGGCTATAGCCAAGAATCCTCGCTCAGCCATAGTCTGAGCATATAGTCCTGATGACTGTTCCTTCACCGCCCCAAAAGGACCACTAACTGCTATCGCCGGGAGTTTACCCTCAGCCTGTTTAGGCTTATACAAATCGGCAGCCAATGTAATGCCAAAACGATTTTTAAAACGAACACTTTCCACCGTTACCTTATCACTTAACGGAAAAGTTTTCTCATTCTCGTGTGCATAAAGTGTATTCATAATCATAGATATAAAACAAACTATATATATTATTTTTTCTTTCATCGCTACATAATTGATTCATTATACATTCATCCCCATCTTATAAGCTTCATCCAAGACAGGTTTGCCTTTTATTTCTCCTACATGCCACACCCCACCGCAAAACAAAGTGCCTTTTACAACCGGGTTCTCCAGACAATCTAAGAAACCCATAAAATTATCGACAACCCTATCCATAATCGTATTATCATCTTCGGCCGCCGTCGCAATGAAATAAAATTCTTTATTTTTCATTTCAATATAAGAACCACAACAACGGTCTATCAATGTTTTCATCTGTGCACTCATTGCATAAAAGTAAACAGGAGTAGCCATAACAATCACATCAGCTTCCAGTATCTTACCGATTATTCCAGCTGCATCATCACTCTGCGGACAAGGTTTTTTGTATAGACTACAAACACTACAGCCTAAACAAGGATGGATTGTTTTATCGCGCAAAAAAATCTTTTCTGCAGTATTTCCACTTTTCACTACGCCACGCATAAATTCATCACAAAGAGTATCAGAATTTCCACCACGACGCGGACTAGATGATAAAATCAAAATCTTTTTAGCCATATTATCATTATTAGTTTCTATTTTTCAACAAGGCAAATTTCAGAAGAAAAGAGTAACTGCCCTGTAGATAAATTACAGATGTTATAACCTGAATTACGGAATCATTTTATTCCATTTTAAAGTAGATTTAAATCTGTAACATTGGTTATACAATCTGTAATTGGGGTTATACAGATGTATAAACTTTATCCTATCTTTGTCTTGAAATAACTATCACCTTATGGATAAGATTCTCAATTTAAATAGTGTAGATTTATACAACCAACTATATGGGCTCGAAACATTAAATCCATTAGTCAGCGTCATCGACCTGAACAAAGCTACCCGTAAAATGACCTACACCCACTGGAATTACGGCGTTTATGCTTTGTATCTGAAAATGGAAAAAGCATGCGACATTAAATACGGACGCCAAACTTATGACTATCAAGAAGGAACTGTTGTTTGCTTCGCTCCTGGTCAGACTACAGAAACGACATTGAACACAGAGCGTATACAACTAAATGTACTTGGAATTCTTTTCCATCCAGATTTGCTACGGGGAACAGCACTCGGCAAAAACATAAAAAAATATACATTCTTCTCTTATGAAGTAAACGAAGCACTGCATCTATCGGCTGAAGAAAGATATATCATAGAAGATTTATTGAAAATAATCCGAATGGAACTGGAATATGGCATTGATAAACACAGTAAAGTACTATTAGTGAATCATATTGAGCTACTACTAAACTACTGTATGAGATTCTACGAACGACAATTCACGACCAGAAGTAGAATCAACAGTGATGCACTGACACGCTTTGAGAAACTCCTCAATGAATATTTTGAGGGTACGCTTGCAGAACAGAACGGACTACCAACTGTTAAATATTTTGCGGACAAGTTATGCCTTTCACCCAATTATTTTGGTGACATGCTGAAAAAAGAAACAGGGAAAAACCCACAAGAATACATTCAAGAGAAACTTATAGAACTGGCTAAAGAGCGCATCTCCGATTCGGAAGAAACCGTCAGTCAGATTGCCTACTCATTAGGATTCCAATACCCTCAGCACTTGTGTCGTCTGTTCAAGAAACGAGTAGGATGTACTCCAAACGAGTATCGTACGCAAAATAACAGACATACATAAAAATACCTAATGAAAGCAACAATGTTAGATTTCAAAACAGTATATGAATGTAACCATTGCTTGGGATGCAAGACATTACACCCTCAGGTAAGTATTATCAATCTCGCCAATCCCAATCTGAAACAAGATACTGTGAAGTTCGAATTTTATGCAGTCCTTCTAATAGAAGAATGCCCGGACGACTATTGTTGCGGACGAAAACATTATGACTATTCCAACGCTACAATGGTTTTTCTTGCTCCCGGAGAAATATTCCGCATGAGTAAAAGCCACCCCCTTCCCGATAAAGGTTATCTGCTTGCATTTCATCCCGACTTATTGTTCCGAACCTCGTTAAAGAACCATATCAAGAACTATACTTTTTTTGCTTACCATAAAGAAGAGGCCTTACACCTCTCACAACGAGAAACGACTAAAATAATATGCTGCCTCGAAAATATAGAAGACGAATTACGGCACCCTATCGACACCTATAGCAGTACAATCTTGTCACATCACATTGAATTATTACTTGATTATTGTACCCGGTATTATGAACGACAATTCATCACTCGGGAAAACAAGAACAAAATCATATTCGAAAAGATGGAAAGATTCCTTAATCAATATATTGATTCCGGGAAATTACGTGAGGGTACACTTCCTACGTCTGAACTATGCGCAGAGAACTTAGATTTGTCTACTGCCTATTTCAACGACTTGATTAAATTTGAAACCGGCAATACATTTCAAGAATACTTCCAATTTAAGCGTCTGGAAACAGCCCGAAAAATGTTATTGAAAGGAAAGGATACCCCGTATTCTATTGCTTGCCAATTAGGCTATTCCAATATAGGATATTTTAATCTGATATTTAAGAAAATAATGGGCACATCACCAATCGAATACAAATAGTCCCAGAACTAAAGAGTAACAACAATAACAAACGGGTATGGATTTCAATACTAAAAGCTGTTAAATCCATACCCGTCATATATCAATTAAACGACTGTAATTACTCTACATAAAGTACTAATCCCTTCAGATACTCACCTTCCGGATGATAAATATTTACGGGATGATCTCCCGGCTGCGTTAACTGATGAAGTATACGTACACTTCGTCCACTCTGAGCTGCTGCCGTAAATACAGCATTACGGAAATTTTCCTTATTTACGACCTGTGAACAAGAGAATGTAAACAATATACCTCCGGGACGGATTTTCTCAAAAGCTTTTGCATTCAACTTCGTATATCCTCTTAACGCATTACGTAAGGCATCACGATGCTTGGCAAAAGCAGGAGGATCAAGAATAATCAAATCATACTGGTCACCCATACGATCGAGGAACTTAAATGCATCCTCAGCATAAGCTTTATGACGAGGATCTCCTGGAAAATTCAGCTCAACATTTTCATTGGTCAGATCGATAGCTTTAGCCGAACTATCAACAGAATGTACCAGATTGGCTCCCCCTCGCATGGCATAGAAAGAGAATCCACCTGTATAGCAAAACATATTCAGAACATTTCGTCCCTTTGCATATCGTTCCAACAGATGACGGTTCTCACGTTGGTCCACAAAGAAACCGGTTTTCTGTCCTTTCAGCCAGTCCACATGGAATTTCAAACCATTCTCCATAGCCACATTTTCCGGACTACCTCCCTTAATAAATCCATTTTCCGTAGAAAGCAAATCAGCTTTAAACGGTAATGTAGTTTCCGATTTATAATAAATATTCTGGATAACATCACCCATAACCTCCGACAAGGCATCTGCTATTTCCATGCGATATACATGCATACCGGCCGAATGAGCCTGCATCACAGCCGTATGGTCATATACATCAATTATCAGTCCCGGCAAATTGTCACCTTCACCATGTACCAAACGATATGTATTGTTCTGTGGATTACCTATCAACCCCAAAGCCACGCGCAAATCCTTTGCCACACTAAGCTTACGCACCCAGAAAGCATGATCAATCGTTTCCTGTACAAACGATAATACACGCACAGCAATACTTCCAATCTGGAAATGACCACATGCGATAAACTCTTTTTTCGATGTATACACATCTACTATTTCTCCTTCTTCGGGCTCACCTTCTACACGAGCAATAGCACCCGAAAACACCCACGGATGAAAGCGTTTCAACGATTCTTCCTTACCGGGTTTCAGATATACTTTTTTATACGACACGTTTATTATCTTAATTAGTTATTTTCTATTTCCACTATTTTCACGATTTCATAACATCCTGTACTACGCAAATCGTCCAAATAATTATAAATTTCCACACAGGCCCACGCATCGGTTGCTGCATAAGCTTGCTGGGCTTCAGTCAGAACCTCTGCCTCCCAGTTCGACAAACGTTGAGTCTTTGAGATTTTCTTTCCAAACAACAGCGCATATATCTTCTGCAAGCTCTTTTCTTCTATACCAAAGCGAGGAACATAATCTTGTAGTTCAATCCAATTTCCTGTTCGAGGATCTTTGGTATTCCGCTTACGAAGCATTGCAAAATCATCCTTCAGTGAAAGACCTACTTTCAAAACATCATTCTGTAAAAACTCTTCCAGAAAATCAGGTAAGCCCAAACGATTCAACCGAAACAAAAAACACGTATCATGAGTCGCAATCTGTAATAAAGCGACTTTATGCGTTGTTCCTTTACGAAACGAAGGACGTGTTTCTGTATCCACCCCCACAATAGAATGAGTATTCAGATAATCGACAGCTTTACGGGCATCAGCTTCCGTATTAATAACGAAGATACGTCCCTCGAAACTCACTTTGGGTAACGTAGCTACATCCTGTTTTGATATTTTATTATGTAATACAACCATGCATTTATTTTTCCTCATGTAAATCACTCCCAACGATCTCCTGAGCCATCATCTTCACCAGCCTCCAGTCCCTCGTATAAATCGTCCTCACTATATCCAGCATCAGCATCAAACGGAGAAGCCATATTTTCATCTTCGTCGTCCATTTCATCTTCATCATCGGGATGTTTGCTGTATTTCACATCATGCAATGCACGCATGGCATTCACCAAACGTTGTCCCCAAAATTCAGCAAAATGTTCACGGCAGATTACCAACGCATCATTCATGGTCTGATCAAATCCTAACTGATATACACAAATGAAATCCTTTAAGGGCTGATAAATATCTGCCAAATTTTCGGAAATATTCTGCTTGATAGGAGTGTCACTATAAGCCATGTCATCCAGGAACACGTCCAGATAATCATCTTTTGCTCCCATCAGTGCCGCTACTCCGGCACGAATACGTTCGTAATCTCCCTCCGTCACAAAAGTTTCAGGGGCAAACTCATCAATACGCTCGCCCTCCGGCAATAAAGAAGCCTTTAAATACAACAAAGGCAGCAATTTAAGCACCTTATCGACAAAGGTACGCCGTTTTGTTTCAGTAACGCGCTCCAGAAAACCACAAAATTCTGCCGCAACAGTCACAAATTCTACGGTATTTTTATCAAATATAATCGGGGTATTACTCTTTTCCATAATTAAACGAATTTCGCGACAAAGGTACGAAAAAAAATAATTCTCCACAATTTATTATAAGCAGAGGCAACTGACGGGTTCAAAAAATATTCGTACATTTGCGTTCAAATTTGAACATTGAATAAGAATCATGAAGAAAAAAACAGATAACAAGCCCAGTGAAGGGAAGTTTGGCATACCCAACAAAGTAGTGACAGCCATCAAAGGCGAAACCATCCATTTCATTATTGGCCTGCTATGCGTCATCTTTGGCGTGTACATGCTGTTAGCATTCAGTTCCTTCTTCTTTACAGGAGGGAACGATCAAAGTATTCTGTCGCATCCAGATCCAGGGGAATTACTGGAGACAGGCAACCGCATACAAAACTATGCAGGAGCACGGGGAGCCCAATTATCCCAGTTCCTTATCAATGATTGTTTTGGTATTCCTGCATATTTCATCATAATCTTTTTAATCGTTGCTGGAATGAAGCTGATGAAAGCATACGAATTTACTTTGTGGAAATGGTTCGTTTCTTGTACGGCACTGATGATCTGGTTCTCCATAACATTAGGCTTTGCATTCGGCGGCTCATTTGAAGACTCATTTCTTTACCCGGGAGGATTGCACGGTTACAATGCCAGCAGATGGATTTGCTCTCAGGTAGGAGCATCCGGTCTTGTTCTCCTCCTGTTAGTGACAGGTATATTCATCGGTATATTTTTCACTAAAGGTACAATCGATGTAGTACGTAAAGCCCTCCATCCATCTCTCCCCAAACGAAACAAAACGAGTCAAGAGGGAAACGACGACAATAAAGATAATAAAGTAGTGACAACCGAAGACGAAAAAGCGGATAAAGAAGAGGTGGAGGAACAAAAAGCAGAAACGGTTTCTGAAGAAAAAGGAACTCAAGAAGAAGAGGAAAAAGAAAAACCTATTCAAGCAGAGCCAGAACAATATAAAGATCCTCAGCCAGTAGAAATTGAACTTGACCCGATAGAAAAATCTCTTCCTCACCAAACGGAAAATGTAAAATCCACACCGATTAAAGAAACAATTCCTGTTTCTGAACCATTATCCGATATCGAAGAAGAAATTGAAGATAATGAACCAGCCTTTGAAATAAACACCGAACACAAAGAAGAAGATGAAGAATATCAGGGCAATATAAATCAGCCTTACAATCCTCGTCTGGATTTGGAACATTATAAATTTCCTACGCTGGACTTACTTAACTCATACGGAGACCATGAGCCTACTATTGATATGGAAGAGCAAAATGCCAACAAAAACCGTATTATCCAAGTATTGCGTAGCTTTGGCATTGAAATAAGTTCTATCAAGGCAAGTGTAGGTCCTACCATTACTCTTTATGAAATAACTCCAGCCGAAGGAGTGCGCATCTCTAAAATACGTAATCTGGAAGACGATATTGCTCTTAGCCTCTCGGCGTTGGGTATTCGTATTATAGCTCCCATCCCAGGTAAAGGAACAATCGGTATCGAAGTACCGAATGCAAATCCTCGTATCGTACCGATGAGTTCCATTCTGGCAAGCAAGAAGTTCCAGGAAACAACCTTCGACCTACCCGTTGCCTTAGGAAAGACTATTACCAACGAAGTCTTTATGGTAGATCTTACTAAAGCACCACATATGCTGGTAGCAGGTGCTACCGGACAGGGTAAATCTGTAGGATTGAATGCCATCGTAACTTCACTGCTTTACAAGAAGCACCCCAGTGAACTGAAATTTGTCATTATTGACCCGAAGAAAGTTGAGTTCGCTATCTATGCACCTATCGAGAAACATTTTCTGGCAAAGTTACCCGATGCATCCGATGCTATCATCACCGATGTAACAAAAGTAGTCCAGACCCTCAATTCACTGTGTGTGGAAATGGATACTCGTTATGATCTATTACGTAAGGCAGGCTGCCGTAATATAAAAGAATACAACGCCAAATTTATCAATAGACAGTTGAACCCGGAAAACGGACACCGTTTCATGCCATATATTGTCATCATTATCGATGAGTTCGGCGATTTGATTATGACAGCTGGAAAGGAAGTAGAATTACCTATTTGCCGTATAGCCCAGTTAGCACGTGCTGTAGGTATACATGCCATAATCGCAACCCAGCGTCCGACAACCAACATCATAACTGGTACTATTAAAGCCAACTTCCCGGCTCGTGTTGCTTTCCGTGTAGCATCAATGATGGACTCCCGTACTATTCTTGACCGACCGGGTGCACAGCAGTTAATAGGAAAAGGTGATATGCTTTATCTGCAAGGCAATGACCCAGTACGTGTACAATGTGCTTTTGTCGATACTCCAGAAGTAGAAAAAATAGCTGCATACATCAGCCGTCAACAAGGCTACCCCACAGCTTTCTTATTACCTGAATATGTAGATGAAAATGCAGAAAGCAGTGCTGCCGCAGATGTGGACATGAACAGACTGGACCCCTTGTTTGAAGAAGCTGCACGACTGGTCATTTATCATCAGCAGGGTTCAACCTCACTTATCCAGCGCAAATTCTCCATAGGTTACAATCGCGCCGGAAGAATCATGGACCAACTGGAACGTGCAGGTATTGTAGGACCGGCTAACGGAAGTAAAGCACGCGACGTCCTCTGCATGGATGAAAATGACCTGGATATGCGTATGAGTAATTTAAAGAACTAATAAAACAACAACTATGAAACGTATTTATTTCTTTATACTGGTATTTACGACATGTGTATCGGTTGTGTTTGGACAAAAGGACACAAAAGCCCAAGCCATACTGGATAAAACAGCAGCAGCCTATCAAAAGGCTGGAGGCATAGCCCTTACTTTTGGAGGGACACAAAAAGGGACACTCCTACTAAAAGGATCTTGCTTCTATCTTGACTGCGCCGGAATAAAAAGTTGGTTCGATGGGAAAACCCAGTGGAGTTATGCCCAACAAAATGAGGAAGTAACTGTATCCAATCCCTCCGCAGAAGAATTACAAAGCGTCAACCCATATGCTTTGATAACATCGTATAAAGCCCTGTTTAACTATCGCTACACAGGAACCAAAACACGTAACGGGAAACAAGGACAAGAAATAGTTCTTACCCCACGACAAAAAGGAGAAATCAAATCAATTACACTTTCCATATCAACCAACTATGAACCGATATACATTGGTGTTCAACTATCCAACGGAAATATACAGGATTTCAATATAACCTCCTATCAAACACATCGTAACCTAAACATTACTAATTTCCGTTTCGATGCAAAAAAATATCCCAATGCAGAAATTATAGATATGCGATAAATCCACTAAAGAAACGATAAAGAAGCCCCGCCGAAAGTCCGACGGGGCTTCTTTCGTAAAAAATGTTTCTTTATAGCTTAGTTTGCTGTCAAAAACGTCTATCCAAACGAAAAAAGAAGTATCTTTGTTCAATTAATAAAAATGAATATATAATTTTTTTAATTTCTCAATTTTAATATGACAACAGAACATGTAAAATGTCTGATCATCGGATCAGGACCAGCCGGATACACAGCGGCCATTTACACCAGTCGTGCCAATCTTTCTCCTGTCCTCTACGAAGGAATCCAACCAGGTGGACAACTTACTATCACTACAGAAGTTGAAAACTTTCCCGGTTACCCGGAAGGCGTAACAGGTCCTGTACTGATGGACGATTTGCGCAAACAGGCAGAACGTTTTGGTACAGACATTCGCAACGGCATCGTAACGAAGGCAGACTTAAGCCAGGCTCCATACCATTTCATGATTGATGACGAAAAAGAAATTACAGCAGATACGGTTATTATCTCTACAGGAGCAACAGCCAAATATCTGGGATTGGAAGATGAAAAGAAATATGCCGGTATGGGTGTCAGTGCATGTGCTACATGCGACGGATTCTTTTACCGCAAAAAGGTCGTTGCCGTAGTAGGTGGAGGTGATACAGCTTGCGAAGAAGCTATCTATCTTGCAGGACTTGCTCGCCAAGTATATCTGGTAGTTCGTAAGCCGTTCTTACGCGCATCCAAAATTATGCAGGAACGTGTATTGAATCATCCGAACATTAAAGTATTATTTGAGCATAATGCTGTTGGACTTTATGGTACAGATGGCGTAGAAGGCATGCACGTTGTAAAGCGAATGGGTGAAGCAGACGAAGAACGTTACGACATAGCTATCGACGGTTTCTTCCTGGCTATCGGTCACCAGCCAAATTCTGCCATCTTCAAGCCATGGGTTAAAACAGACGAAACAGGCTATATCATTACAGAAGGAAACTCACCGCGAACAGGCGTTCCAGGTGTATTTGCAGCAGGTGATGTAGCCGATCCACATTATCGTCAGGCTATCACCGCAGCCGGTAGTGGTTGCAAGGCAGCAATTGAGGCAGAACGTTATCTGTCTGCCAAAGGTTTACTCTAAACTATAGAAGTTAACTAAAATACATATTTAATTATGAGAAGTTTCATAAAAAAAACATTTGCCGCTATCATCCTGATAGGAGGAACCGTTACAGTCTGTGCACAACAGATGCCTCCTCTCCCAACCGATCCGAATGTTCGTATTGGTAAATTAGATAACGGTTTAACTTATTACATTCGCCACAATGCGCTACCAGAAAAGCAAGCCGACTTCTACATTGCCCAAAAAGTAGGTTCTATCTTGGAAGAAGACAACCAGCGTGGTCTGGCTCACTTTTTGGAACACATGTGCTTTAATGGTACAACCAATTTTCCCGGGAATGCTTTACGCGAATACTTGGAATCTATTGGCGTGAAATTCGGTACCAACTTAAATGCCTATACTGCTATCGATGAAACAGTATATAATATCGACAACGTACCAGTTATCCGTGACGGTATCATCGATTCTTGTTTACTGATTTTACACGACTGGGCCGATGACCTGACTCTTGATCCGAAAGAAATAGATAAGGAACGTGGCGTTATACATGAAGAATGGCGTACACGTACTGGTGCTATGATGCGTATGTACGACACCATATTCCCTAAAATGTTTGCAGGAAGTAAATATGCCTACCGCCTTCCTATCGGCTCAATGGATATCATAGACAACTTCCCTTATCAAGACCTGCGCGATTATTACGAAAAGTGGTATCGTCCCGATTTGCAGGGAGTGATTGTTGTCGGCGATATTGATGTAGACCAGATTGAAGCCAAAATCAAGAAAATATTTGGCCCAATCAAAATGCCGAAAGATGTAGCAGAACGCAAATATTTCCCCGTTCCCGACAACAAGGAACCAATTATTGCTATTGCTAAGGATAAGGAGCAGCAAATTAATCAAGTATATGTATACCATAAGCACGACCCGTTCCCCGAAGAAATGAAGAATACTGTCGGCTATCTGGTATACAACTACATGACCGGCGCTATCTCAAGCATGCTGAACACCCGTCTTCAGGAACTTACCCAGACCGCCACTCCTCCATTCATCAATGCCGGAGTAGAAGACAATGATTTTGTTCTTGCCAAGACAAAGAAAGCATTTGTAGGTGTAGCTATCTGTAAAGACGACGGAATCGCAACAGGGCTGTCTGCTTTGATGCGTGAAATAGAGCGTGCACGTCAGTTCGGATTTACAGAAGGTGAATATAACCGAATGAAAGCCGACTACCTGCGTGCTATAGAAAATGCTTACAATGAACGCGACAAGATGAAGAGCAATCAGTTTGTAAGCCAGTATGTATCAAACTTCATCAACGGCGATCCTATTCCAAGCATTGAAGACGAATATGCACTCATGACACAGATTGTGCCGAATATTCCTCTCGACAATGTAAATCAATTGCTGAAATCGCTGGTTACCGACAGTAATACAGTCGTAACTTTATTCTGTCCCGACAAACCGGAAGTAAAACTTCCTACAGAAAATGACATAAAAAAGGTACTTGCCGACGTAAAGGCTGAAAAACTGGAACCATATGTCGACAAAGTTTCTAATGAACCTTTGATGAAAGAAACTCCTGCAGGAGGTAAGGTAATCAAGACTGAAAAAGGCCCGTTCGAATCGACTATCCTTACACTGAACAATGGTGTACGTGTTATTCTGAAATCAACTAACTTCAAAGCAGACGAAATCAGAATGTCTTCATTTAGCCGTGGTGGTACTTCACTGTTCGATGAAAAAGATGCCTTGCAGTTCAAACAAATCAATGACGTTGCTGGTCTGGGAGGTTTGGGCAACTTCAATGTAGTCGACTTACAGAAAGTATTATCAGGAAAAGTAGCCTCAGCTTCTGCTTCAGTCAATACACTGACAGAATCAGTATCAGGTAAATGCTCACCAAAAGATCTGGAAACAATGTTGCAGTTGACTTACCTCAGCTTTACAGCCCCACGTATGGATTCTACAGCATTCGAATCATACAAGAGTCGTCTGAAAGCACAGCTTGCTAATATGGAAGTCAACCCGAATGTTGCTTTGAGTGATACCTTGAGAAAAGAATTATATGGTGACAATCCTCGTGTATTACGTATCAAAGCTGATATGGTCGACAAAACCGACTACCAGAAGATTATGGATATGTATAAAGACCGCTTCAAAGATGCAAGCGACTTTACATTCATTTTCGTAGGTAACATCGATCAGGCTACTGCCACTCCGCTTATCGAAAAATACCTCGGTTCTCTTCCTTCTATCAATCGTAAAGAAGATTTCCGTGATGTAAATCTGGACATCCGCAAGGGTGAACACAAAAATGTATTCCATAGAGATTTACAGACTCAGAAAGCTACTGTATGTATTATCAGAAGCGGTGAATGCGAATACACGCTGAAAAACCAGTTAATGATGAGCATGCTTTCTCAGCTGCTGACCATGGAGTACACAGAAACTGTTCGTGAAGATGAAGGAGCATCTTACGGAGTAGGTGTATCAGGCGACATCAGCTTGTACCCGAAAGCAGAAGCCACTCTTCAAATCTCGTTCGATACTAATCCGGAAAAACGCGCAAAGATGAGCGGTTTGATCGACAAAGGCATCAATGACTTTATTGCTAACGGTCCGAAAGCAGAAAACCTGAAGAAAGTAAAAGAATATATGCTGAAGAATTATGAAGCTAACCAAAAAGAAAACGGTTACTGGATGAATATCCTGTACAGCTACTTTTGGGAAAATACAGATATGGCAACCAAATATGTCGACACTGTAAATCAAATTACATCGGCCGATCTTCAGCAATTTGCTAAAGATTTCTTCTCACAAGACAACCGCATCGAAGTAAGCATGACTTCAGGCGATACGAAGTAACACTCCAAACCTGATGAATTATGCTCTTCGTCGAAATACGTAAAAACCGGAAACTTGCCGCACGGCGAAGTCCGATGTTCGAAAAGAACCGTTTTGCAAAGGTTTTCATGTATTGCGGAATAGCATTCTGGGCAGCATATCTCCTATTTATAGGGGCTATGCTGCCCTCTGCTTTTCAAGAGAGCTTTCCTGGCATGGAACCTTACCACATCCTCAACCAAGGATTGATCATTATCCTGTTTCTCGACTTTCTGATACGCTTCATGCTTCCCACTCCTGTACAGGAAATTAAACCTTATCTCTTGCTGCCGGTTCCTAAGCAAAAAGTCATACTTGCTTTTCTGGCCGAGAACCTATTTCGTTCCATCAATCTCTTCTGGCTATTTTTGTTTATACCCTTTGCCCTGATAAGCATTACACGCTTTTACGGGCTGACCGGTGTAGTGGGATACCTTCTGGGTATCTGGCTCATGATTGTCATGAACAGCTATTGGAGCATGCTGATCTGCGTACTCAAGCGAGATAAGTTCATTCACCTGTTTTGGAGTATTCTTGTATACGGTATATTAGCGTTATTGGAATTTCTGCCGGAAACAGGACTTGTCAGCACTCTGACGATGAACTGGGGAGAAGGCTTTATTCTCTGGAATCCGCTGGCTTTCCTCGGAGTCATCGTACTCATCGGTCTGCTTATCTACATAAACGACCGGGTACAACAACACCTCATCTACAAAGAGCTTGCGCGAACAGAAGACGTCAAAATCAAGCATATCAGTAGTTACAGCTTTCTCGACCGCTATGGCAATGTAGGAGAATACCTACGTCTGGAATTAAAAATGCTGCTCCGCAACAAAGCACCCCGCAGCCAGTTCTGGGGCTTCTTTTTCATCATGTGTATGTTCACAATCGCTCTTGCCGGCAATGTATACGGCGACAACAGCTACATGAACAATTTCATCTGCCTGTATTGCTACTGCATACTGGGACTGATGACACTGAGCCGTATTATGACATTCGAAGGCAACTACATCGACGGACTGATGGTCCGGAAGGAAAGCCTCTACAATATGCTGCGAGCCAAGTACTATCTGCAATGCATCTTTCTGATTGTTCCCTTCTTATTCATTCTCATACCAGTATACATGGACACCATTCCTCTGCTCATGTCGATAGCTTATCTGTGCTTTACAATGGGAGCCATATTCCCCATGATGATGCAAATGACCGTCTACAACGACAAGACTGCCCCACTCAATACCAGTGCCATAGGCAAACAGCGAGGTAGCAACATGTACCAAATGCTCATCATAACATGCGCCTTCGGCCTTCCGCTTCTAATCAACAAAGCACTCACCTTGTTTCTCGACGAAACAACTGCTTACATTACACTCATCGTACTGGGTTTGCTGGGATTCATTACCCATCGGTACTGGATACAAAACATCTATATCCGACTGATGAAACGGAAATACCAGAACATGGAAGGATTCAGAAACACACGTTAATGTAGAAAAAGAATATTATGGACATAACAATAAACCAACTCAAGAAGGCCTACGGCAGCAAAGTAGTCCTCGACATAGAACAATACACCATCCACAGCGGAGAAATCATCGGACTGGTAGGAAACAACGGAGCCGGAAAAACTACTCTGTTCCGACTGATGCTCGACTTGCTGAAAGCCGATGAAGGTTCCGTCCGTATCGGAGAAATCGAAGTCAGCAGCAGCGAACAATGGAAAGAAATTACAGGAGCCTATTTGGACGAAAGTTTTCTGATAGATTACCTGACACCCGAAGAATATTTCTATTTTGTAGGACGCATGTGCAACCTCAATCGTCAGACCGTTGACGAACGACTGGCAGCCTACGAACGATTCATGAATGGAGAAGTCTTAGGACAGAAAAAACTGATTCGCAATCTTTCGGCCGGCAACAAGCAGAAAGTCGGCATACTCGCAGCTTTGCTGAATAATCCGAAGCTGATTATATTAGATGAACCATTCAACTTTCTTGACCCAAGCTCCCAATCAGCTTTAAAGCAACTGCTGGTAACATACAACCAATCCACCGGAGCAACCATTCTCGTATCCAGCCATAACCTGAATCACACCATAGACATCAGCACCCGCATTGCTCTTTTGGAGCACGGCAAACTGATACGAGATATAGATAACACCGATGGCAGTGCCGGCAGCGAACTGGAAACCTATTTTGCTATATAATTTTCCATGGCTCAAACGAAAGCGTAACGAAACAGGAAAAACTGTCAGTTACGCTTTTATCATATACAAATATCACTTTTTTTTACTACATAATAAATACGCATAAAAACGCACAATGTAAATATTTAAAAACATATCATTTACTACATATTAAGAACATAGTATTATGACACGGACAATTACCCCACCATTAAAGGAAAGAGAGATCAAGTCACTTCACATAAAAACTATCTGATAATCTTTACACTCCTCTTATTAACAAATTTTGACAGCATAGTAACACTCTATGTCATTTTAGTACAAAAAGAGCCTCATACAATTTTCTTTTTTCATTACATTTGGATATATTTGTAAATAAATTATTAATTCACAATTATACTATGAAAAGCGTTAATGTTTATTTTATGTCATTACTTATAGGTAGTATGGCATTATCTTCATGTGGAAAGAATGAAGTTGTAGAAAACGAGAACGAAGTACCTGAAGGAATAGACAACATAGTCAGCTTCCAGGCACAACTAAATGCACCATCAAGAGCGACAGACACAAAATTCGACGCCAATGATCAAATCGGAGTATTTGCAGTTGCATCCAGTGGATCTAACGACAAAGGAATTATCGCTGATAGAGGGAACTACGCCGACAATGTAAAATATACCTATGATGGGACAAAATTCACGTCGGCAAATGGCATAGAAATAGAAGAAGACGGACAAGAATATTTCTACCACGCTATATACCCATATACCTCTACTGCATCCAGCAGCTTCAACTTTCGTGTTCAAGATGACCAACGTGGTGATAACTACACACTAAGTGATCTTTGTACTGCCCACACGGGAGCAACGTCATCTACACTTGTACAACTTAATTTCAGCCATAGGCTTTCAAAAGTAATTGTTAACCTTACAGGAAACAACTGGCCATCTGGTGATAGATTATTAACCATAAAAAATGCCAAAGTAAGTGCAACAGCCAATTTAAACAACCTGACTTTTACCAGCACTTCAGTTAGCGGAGACGTTATCTGTACAGACAACGGCACCAATAGCTTCAAAGCAATACTTCCTCCACAAACAATCTTGAAAGACGACCTATTTGCTACTTTACAAATTGGAAATACAGAATATTCCGTAAGCCTCAGCAATAACTTAGAATTAAGATCTGGTGTTCAAGCTGAAATTGCTCTATCATACAACGATGATAAAGCCATAGTCGAATTTGTAGGTGACATTAATCCTTGGGATGAAGTAGATAACAGATTCAACGATGTAGTTCCGGCAGACATAAGAGAGAAACTGGAAAAATATATTACGATTTATAATGGCGTGAATCCACCTAACGTAGAAGGAGTCTATTTAGTAGATCCGTTTGTTACCGTATATTGTGAAGATGAAGGTACAGGTGGCTATGAGCCGGGCGATCTCGTTGCTTCCAATTATATTAAGCTCAGCAATCAAAATTTCACCAACAATACCCTCGACTATGAGAACATGTCAGTTTCAGGAAATAGTCATTCTACAGGTGAAGGTGCTTTTATCAGTGGCAGTGGCAACAACTTTACTGCATTTTTTAATACAATAGGAGAAAGTTCTGACATTTATACAAAAACAGCTTTGGTTATCTCAGGAACCAAATCAGCAAGCGGCATCCAAAATTTACAATATGCCTTTATTATGGTAGAAAAGGGATATGACCCTAACGAGGTTTTAATGAAAGAAGGCGTTTTCAGAGTCTTTAAAGATCAAGACGGTTTATCTATAAACACTTCATGGCCTAGTAGATCTATATCTATTCCTTCAAAAGCTATATATGATATATTCAGTACAAAAAAATAAAATTCTATGAAACGGAACATTCCTCTTATGTTTGCTCTTTCTTGCTGTTCACTCATAGCATGTACCACTGACACAAACATGCCAGAAAGTCCAAAGGATTACGTTTCATTTTTCCCATCAGGGGCTCAAACAAGAGCCTCTGATACAAAATTTGAAAACAGTGACCAAATTGGAGTTTTTGCAATGAAAGATGACGGATATATAACAGCCGGACAAATTAATTATACTAATTATGCCAATAATATACCCTACCAATATATAGAAAATTCAAAGTTCACTCCTATGGGAAACGGAATAGAATTACCTTCAGATGGTAGCAAGTTATATTATTATGCGATATACCCCTACTCATCTAAAACCAGTTCCAATTTTACATTCGAAGTCTGGACAGATCAAACGGCATACAATCATTACACGACAAGTGATTTAATGATAGCATATACAACTTCATCTTCGGATGAAGAGAACATAAATTTATCTTTTTCCCATTGCCTGAGCAGAGTTATAATTTCCCCCAAAGGATTTAACGAAGTATATAGCTTTACCTTAAAAGACATGTATTATAAAGCTAATGTAAACCTGAACAATAAAACATTTACAAAAACAGGGAATAAAGCAACTATAAATATGTGTGCGAATGGAACCAATTCCTTTAAAGCCATTATGCCACCTCAAACCATTACAGATGGAATGATGTTCGGTTATATGGAATGTAGCGAAGGCAATTACAATATCACAGCATCCGGCAACATTGAACTACAAGCAGGCAAGCAAACGGAAATTTTTGTATATGCCAATGAAAGCAGAGGCCAAAAGCATTATATCGCAGTACAGAAACTTTAATAAACAAAATAACGAATCCATTCATAACTTAAATTACAGCATTACCAATCAATCTGCAAGTAGAGATACAATACGTATCGAAACTTGCAGATTTTTTATGTATATGCCCCAAGAAAGGAGCAAAGCAAGCCTCCAAAGTCATGAACTAAAAATTAAATCCCGTTAAAATAAGCATCCGCAACCTTTTAAATAAACAAAAAATCCCCACACAGTTCGGTCAAATACATTCTCATTTACTTCGATTATTGTATATTTGTCCAAATGTCAACAAACAAATATATGTATCAAACAAGCTACCCCATTCGCCTTATCTGCCTCATCGGAATACTGAGTACCATACTATTTACGTCATGCGGTACTCGTGCTCCCCGGTACGATTACCGGGAACTGGCTCAAGCAGCCATCCGCCTCGACATGGATATAGCTATGGAAGACAACCATCGCCTGTATATCGAATCCTCTCAGTGGATAGGTGTCCCTTATCGTGCCGGAGGCAACACAAAAAGAGGAGTAGACTGTTCCGGACTGACATACAACATCTATAAGAAAGTATACCACAAACATTTAAAGCGCAATTCCGACGAACAGCGAAAAACAAATTGCCGGAAAATAAGCAAAAACAAACTTCAGGAAGGCGACCTTGTCTTCTTCCATAATGGGAAAAACAAACGTACTGCTACCCATGTAGGCATTTATCTAAAAAATGACCGCTTCATCCATGCCAGTACCAGTCGCGGCGTCATTGTCAGCCGACTGGACGAACCTTATTACCGCAGAGTATGGATGCAAGGCGGAAGAGTAAAGGGTTTATAAAGCAATCATTATGCCATCTACAAAACACATAGCAACATATTTAGGCTTATTGGTCCTTGCAGCCGAGGCTACATCACTTTCTGCACAGACAACAAAGAAAGAAGAAGAAATCAAGCTGAATGAAGATGTCATTAAGATGATACAGTTTGACTTTACTCCCAAAGAAAACCAATACAAGCCATTCGACTCTCCGATGGACAAGAAATGGATGCAGTTTAAGGAGGACCTGTCCATGCCACGCAGCATGATCGACTCCACACGAGTAAAGAAAATAACAGGCTATATCCGTGCTGAGCCCTACACAATTTGGACAAAGTTCGGAGAAAATCCCGTATACGATGTCATGCCTACCATCGAGAAAAAATGGAAGATATATTGGAACATAAATCCTAACCAACAACATCGTAGAGAATATGGCAGAGATTTAAAGCCCGTTCCCGGTGAAACATACTTATATGTCAACTCTCCGGCAGGTCCCGGTGTCAGCATTTCTGTCGACTTCGACAAGTTGCTGTACGAAAGTCTGACAAAGCGTGGACGTGCTATCAAGCACAACCGTACCCACGCCGTTGCCTGGAAAAAATATGCCAACTATATTCCAACCAAGCAAGATCATGCCGGACTCGATAAATATATTGCAAGCAACCCATCATCAGCCGACAGTACACAAGTCCATAATACCGACGAAGAGATTCTTTCCTACGACGACGGTTATCTGTACCCGGACAACGATTCACTGAAGCTGGAAGCTCCCGAAATCACTCCAGCCTTTCAGTCGATGCCCTTGCTGCCTGTATACACGGCACAGCCCGACTCTATTTCACCGTCGCAGACCAACAAGCAACCAGAAAAGCAGGAGAAAAAAACAAAAGACAAACCACGTCAGCCCGAAGCACTTCCCGACTACCAGCGCTATATCCGGCAGCGGGCAGCCGAAGATTCCATTCGCCGACAGGAGTTCTTAAAGCGAGATAAGACAAATCACAACGTATACGACGTAGAAATGCAAACCCGCCGCTTACGTGAACAACAGAACTGACAATAACCACCACAAAAAAAGTGCGTCACGATATCACAATCATGACGCACCTTTTTTCTATAATGCGAAAAATAATAACTTTTCAATTACTTCTTAAACACAAAGTATACAGCCAGAATCAAGCAGCAGAAAGCAGCCAGATGATTCCATTTCAGCTCCATCTTAAAAGCAATCATTGAAAAGACAGTAAATACAGTAAGCGTTATTACCTCCTGAATCACCTTCAACTGCATGATGTCGAACGGTCCGCCACTATCCTTAAATCCCAACCGGTTGGCAGGAACCTGCAAACAATACTCAAAAAAAGCAATTGCCCAACTAAAAGCGATCACCCCGATCAGCGGTAACGCAGCAAACCAACTGAACTCTTCACGCATTTTCAGGTGCCCATACCATGCAAATGTCATAAAGATATTCGAGAACACCAATAACACAATCGAATATATACCTTGTGAAACCATATTTAAAAGCATTTTAAAATCGGCTGCAAAGATAATCTTTCCCAATGAAATATGACGAAATTCCAATCGGATAATTTATTTTCCGGACAACAAACAGTAATCCATATCTCACGTGTTAAAGGTTCCGGATATATTCAGAAGGCGATTCCCCAGTTATCTGCTTAAACACCCGGCTAAAGCTGTTAGGCGAATTGAACCCCACTTCATAAGCCGTCTGCTCAATATTCATAGCCTCATCCGTCAGTATTTCAATCCCCCTGACAATTCGCTGATAATTGAGATAATGCACAAAACGTATTCCCGAATTAGTAAATAAGCGAGTCAGATTTCTGACAGAAAAGCCAAAGTAAGATGCCACACGTTCAATAGTCAAGTCCTGATTTAAATTAGACTTTACATAATCCAGAACAGGCAGCAAGCGAACATCCTTAGGAATAATAAACGGCTGAGCCGGAAACGATGCCTTTTTACAAATGTGAGGTAACACACCAAAAAATCCCATTGCAAAAGCAAAAATTTCAGGCGTACGATTCCAATCAATAAGCTCATGCCTGCTGATAAACTGCAAATTGCGAGCCACCAGTTCATCCGTTTTATAAATGGCAAAACAATCTTCCCCTGCATGCTCCATGCAAAAATAACTGGTAAGCAACGATATCTGACTATTATTGCTCGACAGTCGATGCTCCACTCCACGCGGAATCCAAATCAGGTGACGTCCTGTTACAAAGTAGCTACTCTCTTCCACCTCCACATGTAGTGTCCCCGACAATATATATATTATCTGATGACGATTATGAGTATGAGGATGCAGACTGACCTCCTCACGCCCTGTCACCTTAGTCAAAATCTCGTCTGTCGGTACCTCCTCTATCAAGGAAATACGCTTTTCTGTTACCGAATCTTGTGGCGTAAATTGCATTGTTTATTTCTTAATCTGTAGATTAGGAACAAATTTAATTAAAGAAATTTGCGCAGTCAAATTAAATAATAAAAATTCATGGAAGAAAACCGCACAAAAAGCAAAGCAGAACTTCTGCGCCGATACCTCGTATTTGGTATCTCACTGCTTGTCATAGCATTTGGAATAAGCATCATCACCCGTTCCGATTTGGGAACTTCACCGATAACGAGTGTCCCCTACGTGGCAAGCCTCAACACCCCCCTTTCCTTAGGTAGTTACTTTTTCCTTTTTACTATTATCCTGATATGTCTACAAATGCTGCTATTGGGGAAAAAAGGCATTATGGAACGAAAGATGGAACTGCTGATGCAGTTTCCGGTAGCTTTCGTCCTGTCTGTTTTCACCGACCTGACCATGTGGATAACCGCCAGCTACGTACCTCAACTTTATTATGTAAAAATCATCTCATTGGTCATTGGTTGCATGATACTTGCCTTCGGAATCTGTCTGGAAGTAATTGCCGACGTAACAATGATCAGTGCCGAGTACACCATACAGTTCGCCACATTACGTTTCAAAAAAGAATTCGGAAACATAAAAATCTGTTTCGATGTATCGCTGGTACTTATTGCCGCCCTCTGCTCATGGCTGTTGAGTGGTCGTATCGAAGGAGTTAGAGAAGGAACTATCATTGCAGCACTCATTACAGGACCATTTGTACGTCTGATAATGCCCCGCCTGATCTTTGTCCGTCACTGGCTGGCAGAACCGGAAGTCCACAAAACAACCGCTCCTACAGCAACAGAAGCCAGCCTTCCGCTTGTTATCACCATCTCCCGCGAATACGGAAGTGGAGGTCATCAGGCAGGAGAACTGATAGCCAAGCAATTGGGCATCGCCTTTTACGACAAAGAACTAATCACATTGGTGGCCAAGGAAAGCAATTTCAGCGAAGACTTCATTTCACAAAACGAGCAGAAACTCCCCAGCTCATTGCTTTACCAAATGATTATGCAAGATTATGAGGCCCCACTCAGCCGAAGCCTTTCATACGACGACGCTTTGTTTGTAGCCCAAAGTCGAGTTATCCGTCGCATAGCCTCCGAAAAGCCATGTGTAATCGTCGGTCGTTGCGCCAACTATATTCTGAAAAACCGTCCCAACACCATCAATTTATTTCTTTATGCCGACATGTCACATAAGATAAACCGAGCTACTGCCGAGTACGGTATCCCCTCTGCACAAGCACCCGACACAATTGCCAATATCGACAAAGCACGGCAAGACCACTTCTTCCACTATACTGGTCAGCATTGGGGCGACGCACGAAATTACCACGCCACTTTCGATACAGGCATGGTTTCAATCGATCAGGTTGCTAAAATTACCAAAGAAATATGCGAATCCTACTCTAAAGCATAGATACCCTATGCTTAGAATTGCACCATAACTGTTTTCATTTCCAAGTCACGCTTAGCGGAGTATCCCGTATAAGCGTGACTTTTTTACTTATACATCACACAACTCATCATAGCATAAGTTTCCCTCACTTTTGCTCGCAATACCTACACCAAGTAACACAATTCAGCCCTCCTCCATCTTTTACAAGAGAAGCTATATTTATCTGTTCTACTACACTATTCGGATAATATAGCTTCACTTGAGATAATGCCAACTCATCCTCCTCTATATTAAAAGCAGGCAACACGATGAGATTTCCAACTGTCAGAAAATTGATATATGCCCAGCTACGAGAATCCTTCTTTTTCACATCATAAGACAACATTTCAACTTCAAACTTTTTAGATAACCTTTTCACGACCTCCTCACAATATTCCCTATCATAATCTCGATAATTAGTCATTAACCCCGCCGTATCCGACAGTGGCTTGACAATCCCATCCGAATGCCCATAGATTTCATACCTATCCCACGGAATAAATACCACTTCGCATTCAAGATGGTTTTGTATCTTCCTTTTCAGCCATTTCTGCGATACCCCCGGATTCTCATAAAAGACCTTCTCAGTCATAATTGCTTTATCAGCTATTTTGACCACATTACCACCATCAATAACAAGGGAAGACTGCTTTATTTTAATATTCATACATCTACTTACTTCCTCTGAATCTGTGATATATTTACTGTTACAAACCTTCTTCAGTAAATAGTCTGGTCTGTATATATAACAAAGATACCTGTCCGCATCTAGTTGCAAAGGCATATAATCTCGGCACCACACATCCCTTGTTGCGGGTATTATACCATAAGCAATATGATGTTTCTTGAATATCTTTGTCAAGGCCACATACACTTCATGACAATCTTTTTCAAGCCATACTGACATATATACGGCATTTGCTTTATAATCGGGAATCATACCAATATTATTTCACTTTAAAATTCCACTTTCTAAGGCATTGTTTATACATCTTGTTAGTAGTTGCACATCCTTCTCCTTTAGAAGCAGGTATCTTTTCCACTTTATTCTTTTCTTTTTTTTCATATTCCGAAACATTGACTCTCACTTCCGAGCCCTCTTCTAATTCTATAGGATTTTCACCATCAACCCATTGTATACTGAAACCATCAAAAACAGAAAACTGCGAATAAAGTGCGTCATATAAATAAGTTGGCTTCGTCTATAATCCGCAAATCCAAATTTCCGCAGAATCCGAAACG
>HF993217.1 GCA_000436795.1 Bacteroides sp. CAG:1076 | reverse complement strand
AGGAAGCTGTACCATTTCCGAAATAATACCAGACAAACCAATTGACGGATAGAAGAATGATTCTTCATTGGTATTTACCAGACGTGAGTTCCAGTCATTACGTCCCGTTAAAGTTAAGTAAAGCATACTTTTCCATCCTAATTCAACATTGCCGAATACTGCATGATTACGAATGCGACTGTCACCACCTTTTTCTGATGTACGGCCATTAGATGGATCAATATTGGAGACTGCGAATTTGTTAGGTACTTTCAATAACGTTCCTTTATAACCTCTTTCTATTGCCCAGTAGTTGGAATAACTCCATCCAAGGTTGGCAGAAATATTGAAGTCTTTGATCTGTTTATTGATATTTACCATGAAGTCTGCATACTCCTGACGATCATTATAGTTGCTATATTCATAATGTCCTTTGGTTCCTTCAGCAAAAACCTGATCGGAAGATGCATAGATTTTACGTTCGAATTTTACGTAAGTATCATCCATTCTGTAACGAGCAGCCACATTGATCCAGTCAGTTATTTTATAAGTTAATCCTACATTGAACATGTAACGGCTCTTATTGTTGGTTGAAACATTACGGAACGCTGTCCAATATGGGTTTTGAGAAGCGTAAGTTGATTCTGCAATTGGCCAGTACTGAACAGGAATTTTGCGGCTGTCATCGAAACGTTCGAATGTCTTGATTTCTTCAAAGTTTTCTCCCCGCGGAAACAGGTATGCTGCCATAACTGGGTTCCAGTATTGACCTTGTGAAACCATATTCTTATCATCTTGTTTCACATACGATGCTCCTAAATCAAGTTGTAATTTATCATTCAGAAATGTAGACGTATTACGGATGGTAAAGTTCAAACGGTTATATGAGTTATTGGGTACAATACCGTCAGAGTTGGTGGATGAAATAGAAGCAAATGTTTGATTCTGTTTCGTACCAGTAGTCAATGTTACTGAATTGATAAAGTTGGTTCCTGTATTAAAAAAGTCTTTTTTAGGATCATAATCAGATGGAGTCGCTAATTTTTCTCCCCAACTTTCATACATATCCTTTTTATTTCCATAAGTGTTTTGAAATTCAGGAGTCATGTATGCTTTGCTGAATTCGGTAGAAGAAGAGAATGAAAGTTGCAGTTTCCCTTCCTTACCTTTTTTAGTAGTGATAAGGATAACACCGTTTGCAGCGCTACTACCATACAGTGCAGCAGCCGACGGTCCGCTCAGTACAGAAATACTTTCAATATCTTCGGGGTTGAAATCGGCAATACCTTCAGTACCGGCCTTCCCTTCTCCCATGATGCCACTGTCGGTGTTTCCCATGTTGGTATTGAATAAAGGAATACCGTCTACTACATAGAGCGCGTTGTTGTCACCTTCGATGGATTTTGCACCACGCATTACGACACGGGTTGCACCACCGACGCCACTGGCACTCTTATTGATGCTGACACCAGCTATCTTACCATTCAGCGAATTGACGAAGTTTGCATCTTTAACTCTTACAAGTTCTTCAGACTTTACTTGCTGGACATTATACGAAAGTGCCTTTTCTGCACGTTTGATACCTAACGCTGTTACAACGACTTCGTCCAGACGTTCTGTATCTTCCCGCATGCTTACATTGATAACTCCTCTATCTGCTAGGAATTCTACGGATTTATAACCTACATAAGAAAACTGCAATACGGCATCGGGACTCGATACGGTAAGAGAATAGTTACCATCGAGGTCGGTGATAGCACCATTACTGGTACCTTCTTCTTTGATTGTTGCACCAATAATTGGCTCACCATTAGCATCGACAACTTTACCTGAAATATTGCTCTGCTGTTTTTTGTCTGATTGCTTCTTTACAGGAGTAATAATGATTTTATTGCCTGAAACCTTATAAGATAGATTTTGTTTTTTAAGTTCGTTTGTTAATACACTTTTCAGTTCTTCATTTTTTACTGAAACGGAGATACCTGTTTTTCCATTTACTTCCACGTCACGATATGAAAAACGATAGGAAGTTTGTTTTTCGATAGCACTAAATAATTCTTTTACCGATGCATTATTCAGGTCAAGGCTGACTTTACCAGTCTGTGCATAACCACCAGTAAATGTAAACATACACAAAGATGCACATAAAAGGCAGATTTTACTGTGCTTTTTACTATCTTTGTGCAAATCAATGAATTGTTGTTTGATTTTCATAAGTACGTAATAAATTTAGGTTTTAAGTTCGGTTTAACTATGCGCCAACATAGTGTTACTTCTGGACTAAGCCATTTCCCCGGATGATGTGCCGATTGTCCGGGGATTCTTTCATGTTTTCATTTGTTCTTCATTGTTTTTAAGGTTAATATTGTATTTTATTCTATAGTTATAATTTCTTCGTTAATGGAATATTCAAATCCGTAATGCATTTTCAATATTCTTAGTATACTTTCTATGTTCTCATCATTGAATGTCCCTGTATATGCATCTTGCAATATATTCTGATTGCTTATTTCAAATACAACTCCAAATTTACGTTCCAGGCATCGGAAAACATCTTTCATCTTTTCATGACGGAAAGAGAGTTCTTTGGTTAGCCAGGCTGTTTCTACTTTGTTTGAAGTTTCCTCAAGGCTAAGTTGTCCTGTTAGTTTGTTGTATGTTACTTTTTGATTAGGTTTAACACTTAATGTATTATGTGTAGAGCCTTTTGTCGTAACATTAACACTTCCTTCAACAAGTGCCATTTCTACAAAATCTTTATTTTCGTATGCGTAGACATTAAATTTGGTACCAGTAACAGTTATATCCATTACATCAGTAGCTACTATAAAATGTTTTTCTGTATTCTTTTTAACTTCAAAATATCCTTCTCCCGACAAGCTGACCTTACGATCTTTATGCCCAAAATCTTGCCTGTATGTAAGGGATGATTTCGCATTCAGATGTACTAAACTTCCATCGGGTAATGTAACCAGTGAATTACCATATTCTCCCGAGTTTATTACAATATTTTGCTCGGCAAGTTCTTTCATATCTTTATTTTGTATATAATATAAAGCAGTAAGTCCGCATGCCATTATTAAAAGTATAGAGGCTGCAATTTGTAGCCAGTATTTTTTCACCTTTATTATAGGTGAAATATGTGCTTTCTTGTCCAACTTTTGGTATAAGGCTTGTATTTTGTCTTGTGGTAATGGCTTATAATCATCGAATATTTCCCATTCTTCCTCGAATGAATTTTTTAAATCAGAATCGGATAATTGATTTATTCCCGATTTCAGTTTCTTAAAGTCTTCCGGTGGAATAGTTTCGGAACGGAATTTATTTAGTAAGTTTTTTATTTCGTTTTCTATATTTGTGCTCATAAAAATATTTCCTTGTTTGTGAGTAATATCCACGAACATGGGAAATATAACATGTAAAATTATATGTTAGAAAACATAATATTAGAATTTATATAA
>HF993216.1 GCA_000436795.1 Bacteroides sp. CAG:1076 | reverse complement strand
GAAATCCGGAAAGAGGGATGAATACAACCGCCGTCACAAGGAGGATCATTTCATCCAGATGATGCTTTATCAGGGGGTGCTGATGTATAACTTCGGACGTAAGACGGAGGATTTGCAGACGTTCCTGCTTTATTCCAAATATACCGACGGTCTGATGATCGAGCACTTTGCCGAAACCTTGTTCCGTGAAAGCATCCGGCTGCGCAACCAGATTGTAGCACGTGAGATTGCTTTCGGCGAAGGAGCCATCGCTCCCGTTACGGAAGAGCTGAATACCGACTTGCTGAACGAACTGCAAGTACACAGCAAATTGTGGAACGACTATCAGGAGCCGCAGTTGCAGGAAACCATCAATACGCTGAAACGTTGCACCCCATTGGAGCGGGCTTATTTTCAGCGTTTCTTTACGTTTGTTTCGAAGGAGCAGATTTTAAGCAAGACAGGCGGAAGAAATGATCCGTCCAACGGTTTTGCCGGACTCTGGCATACACCTCTTGCCGAAAAGATAGAGTCGGGAAACATCCTGCTCGGGCTGACCATTACCGAAAAGCGCCAAAGCGCTCCGGGAAAAGGTTACGACATCATCGACTTGAATATTCCCGAACAGGGAGAGGATTTCCTGCCTAATTTCCGGACGGGCGATATCATTATCTTCTATGCCTATCGGGGAGAGCCGGATGTACGCCGGCAGATTCTGATGAAAGGGAATATTGTAGACATTCAGCCTCGGCAACTGACTGTGCTTTTACGCAACGGTCAGCAGAATAAAGATATTATAGGTAAGGAGGATGAAGTCTTTGCCATAGAACATGATTCCTCGGATGCTTCGTCGGTGAATGCGATACGTGGACTCTATGCTTTCCTGTCTGCCCGTGCCGACCGCAAGGAGTTGCTGCTGGGACTGCGTACGCCTCAACAGCATCCGGAGCGTAGTCTGAATGGCTCGTACGATGGCTTCAACGAACTGATTCTGAAAGAGAAGCAGACTGATGACTACTTTTTGCTGGTAGGTCCTCCGGGAACAGGAAAGACTTCGTGTGCTCTACGCTACATGGTAGAGGAAGCATTAACCGATCCGGATGCCTCTCTCCTGCTGTTGTCGTATACCAATCGTGCGGTCGACGAAATCTGCAACATGCTGGTCGGTTCGGGAATCGCAGAAAAGACTCCTTTTATCCGTATCGGAAATGAGTTGTCGTGCGACAAGCGTTTTATTCCTTATCTCTTAAAGTACAGCCTTGCCGACTGCCCGAAGCTGACGGATATTCAGAAGAAAATCTCGCAGACACGCATCTTTGTGGGTACGACCACTGCCATAAACAGCCGGTTGCATTTGTTCAACCTGAAACACTTTACACTGGCTATCATCGATGAGGCGTCGCAGATACTGGAACCGGACTTGATTGGCATCTTGTCGGCACGCCACAACCGTGACAATGCCATCGACAAATTTATATTGATCGGCGACTACAAGCAGTTGCCTGCCATCGCTCAGCAAAATGAAGAAGAAGCCCGAATAGACGATCCGTTGTTACAGTCCATCGGACTGACCGACTGCCGTAACTCTCTTTTCGAGCGGTTGTACAAGCAAAGTGATGAAGCCTTCCGCAGCGTCCTGCACAAGCAAGGTCGCATGCATCCTGCCATATCGGAGTTTCCGAACAATACGTTTTATTATCGTGAGCAACTGGAACCTATTCCTCTGCCTCATCAGGAAGAAAGCCTGCCCTATCCGTCGGCATCTGCCCCTCAGGACAACCTGGACAGACTGATACAAACCCGGCGCATGGTGTTTATTCCTTCGGAAACTCCGGACAACATTAATTATTCGGAAAAGACAAACATCAACGAGGCACGTATCGTCGCAACCCTCCTGACTCGTATCTACCGAATGACATCGGAAACATTTGATGCCAACAAAACGGTAGGCGTTATCGTTCCTTATCGCAATCAGATAGCCATGATACGCAGGGAAATCGCTCAGACAAGCATTCCCGAGTTAAATAATATTTCAATCGACACCGTAGAACGTTATCAGGGAAGTCAGCGCGATGTGATTATTTACTCGTTTACCATACAGAATTTTAGTCAGTTGAATTTCCTGACAAGCAATACTTTCCGGGAGGGGGAATACCTAATAGACCGTAAACTGAACGTAGCAATCACCCGTGCCAGAAAGCAATTGTTCCTGACCGGCAACCCGCAGATACTGGGAGCGAACATCACGTTTTACAAACTCATGGAATATATTCGTATGAACAACGGATACATCGATGTGGGTACAGCTGCCTTTTGTCGGGGAGATTTCGAATTGCCTGAATGTATCAGCGGCTGGGATGTGCAGTCGGATAGTTACCCGCTTCCGGAATCTTTCCGCAATGCGTTTCAGAAGATCGTGACAGTCGATGATGAAGTTCTGAACGATGAAGCTCGCAATCGGGAACTGACCGCTTACGGGAGGTACGACTTTTCCTCTCCGGATACTGAAATTCCGGCAAGCGAACGTCTGCAACTATACAACTATTATTATATGCGGCGGGCATATTGTGCAGCTCGGGCATTGTATGAAACCAATGGCAACTGGCTGTTCAACGCTATCCGAAATGTATCGGGGCGTGTCGTTTTCTGCGATCTGAGTTATGAAAGCGGAGCTTCGGGACTGGCTTTCGTCGATGCCTGCCGTCGCCTTCCTCATTTGGACCTGACTTATTTAGGCATTTATCCCATAGAGGAAATGGATAAGGTAGCCCAGCTTTTCTTTGAACAGGAAGCATACCGTTCGGTTACGTGTAGCTTCTATCCGAGAATCGGTGCCGTACCTTCCACTTTCTGGTCGGCGCACAGTGTGCTGTCGGAACTGATGATATTCAATCTATCCAGTCTGTTCGACCGTATTTCTCCTCGCGAGGCACGGGATCTGGCCTTACAGATTAACCAGTTGGTGCATACCCGTCCGCTGAACCACTATGCAACTCTGTTCCGCGATGACGCAGGTGAGCGCATGAACAATCATTCCTACAAGACATTCTGCGCACACCTCACGCAGGCAATCCGCCCGCTGAATGAACAAATGCCTTTTGCCGACCGGTTTTTCTATAGCCGTGAAGCCGAACATGTACCTGTATCTGAAACCTTCATGTACGAAATACGTAGTAACAAATAACTCCAAAACCTCAACTGCCATATGAATCCATCAACAACAAAACGTGCAATTATCATGGGAGCTACTTCTGGAATAGGCTACGAAGTGGCTAAATTATTAATAGCCGAAGGCTGGTACCTCGGGATTGCAGGCCGGCGTCTGGAAAAGTTACAAGCCTTTCAGCGGCAAGCCCCTGAAAGAATTCAGATCCGCCCCATTGATATTCGTAAAGAGGGAGCCGAAAAAGAGTTGGATGTGCTGATAGACGAAGTAGGAGGAATGGATTTGTATGTACACTGTTCCGGTATCGGCTTCCAGAATTTTGAGTTGGCTCCCGACATTGAGCTGAACACCTTGGAAACGAACGGAACAGGATTTACCCGCATGGTAGGACATGCTTTCCGCTTTTTCCTTCAACAAGGCAAGGGACACATAGCGGTTATCAGTTCCATTGCGGGCACGAAAGGACTGGGCATCGCTCCTGCTTATTCGGCAACCAAGCGCTTCCAAAACCTATACATCGACGCACTGGAACAGCTTGCCCACATGCACCGCTCCCCTATCTGCTTCACAGATATACGTCCCGGCTTCGTTGCTACCGGACTACTCAACGACGGAAAACATTATCCCATGCTGATGAAACCGGAAAATGTAGCACGACACATCATACGTGCCATCCATCGCAAGCAGCGCATTGCCATTATCGACTGGAGATACAAGGTGATGGTCTTTTTCTGGAAGCTCATTCCTGCCGGAATATGGAAACGAATGCGGGTTAAGAATTAAGCCTCTTTTGCTACAATAAGACGCAAACGACGGTATACATAAATAAATGCCGGAATCAGGAACAAGTTAGCGAAAAGCCATGCAGTAGGATCACCCATACAAACGCCGACGAATCCCCACATCGGAACAATGATCAGACTGACTAATATACGGGCAATCATTTCCGAAACTCCGGAGAACATGGCAAGTTTGGTATATCCCGCTCCCTGAATGGTGTAACGCAAAATACTGAGCATTCCCAATAAAGGGAAGAACGATACATTGATATGCAAGAACAAGGCTGTATCTGAGATAATTTCTGTTTCGTCGGGCGCAATAAACAACAGGGCAAACTTGTCGGCAAAGGCCCACATGATAGCAGCAACTACAGCCACATAAATGATCATCATCAGCGAAGCCGACTTGATGCCTTGCCAGATACGGTCTGGTTTCCCGGCACCATAGTTCTGACCGCTATAGGTTGCCATCGCCATTCCCAAGCTATCGAGGGCACACATCACGAACATCTTGATACGCATCGCTGCGGTGAAAGCTGCGACACATGCTGTACCCAGTGCGTTATTTGCACTCTGAAGCATGATACTACCGATAGCCGTTATGGAAAATTGAAGTCCCATCGGAACTCCGATATACATTAATTGTCGGGCAAGTTCCGGACGGAAACGACGATCGGAGGCCTCTGTTTTCAGAATATCAAACTTACGATACATGTAGAAATAGCATAGTACAGCCGATACTCCTTGAGAAAAGACAGTAGCCACGGCAGCGCCTGTTACTCCCCACCCCATAACCAATATGCAGAACAAGTCGAGGATAATATTCAATATGGTAGAGAAAAGCAAGAACCAGAAAGGTGTCTTACTATCTCCCAATGCACGGATGATACTGGAAAGCAGGTTATAAAAAAAGGTACACGGCACTCCGATAAAAGTAACCAGCAGATAATTGTAGGCTCCCTGAAAGATGTTCTCCGGAGTCTGCATGGTGCGAAGAATAAAAGCACACAATAAACTGGTCAATATGGCTATGACCACCGACATGACTCCGGCAATCTTCAAACTGACAGAAACGTAACGCCGCATCGTCACATAATCGTGTGCCCCGAATTTCTGCGCTACCGGAATGGCAAATCCGCCACAACATCCGTTGCAGAAGCCTAAAATGAGAAAGACAACCGAAGTGCTTGCTCCTACGGACGCTAAAGCATTAATTCCAAGGAACTTTCCAACGATGGCAGCATCGACCAATGAATAAGTCTGCTGCAACAAGTTTCCCAACAATAAGGGTAAGGTAAAGTTGAAAATCAGCGGCAATGAAGGCCCCGCTGTCATCTCTCTCAATTGTGCCATATCTGTGTCTGTTTCTGAAATCGAATACAAAATTACGGAAACCCGCGCTTGATTGTGCTTTCAAATGAATATTTTTCTCATTTCAGGCCTCAAAATCTTGCGATAAATCAAGAGTTATCTCAATGTCCTTCCCTTGTCGCGTAAATAGATCAGGTGCTTGGGAGTTCCTACTACTTGTGATGTATAAATACCTGTATGTCCAGAAAATAAATAAGCTACTACGCAGGCTATTCCCAAATAAATGCCCGGTTCTATACCAAAAAGCTCAATGCCCATAAATGTACAAGCTATAGGGGTATTGGTTGCTCCGGCAAAAACGGCTACAAATCCCAAGCCTGCCAGTAAGCTCATTGGCAACGGAACTATGAATGATAACGCACTACCTAAGGTAGCTCCGACAAAGAACAGAGGAGTTACTTCCCCACCTTTAAAACCGACTCCAATGGTAAAAGTCGTAAAAAGCAGTTTCAACAAAAAGTCGTACCACATCTGTTGCTCCGAAAAAGAGGCAACAATAGTCGGGACACCCAAACCAATGTATTTAGTAGTGCCCAATGCCCAAACAGCCAAAGCTATGATTACTCCTCCTGCAACCGGGCGCAAAGGCGGATAGGAAATATACTTTTTAGCCAGTCCGCCCCAAAAGCCGATAGAACGAGAGAAAATCATCGCAACAATTCCGAATAATATACCCGAAAGAGCAACCCATAAAATACTGGCAACTCCCAGTGCCGGTACTACAGGTGCCGGATAAAGTGTATGCTCCACTCCCCACGCATGACAGGCCAACTGAGCAAAAGCAGCCGAAAGGAAAACCGGAAGAATCGCTTCATACCGCATTCGACCAACGACAATCACCTCCAGACCAAACACAGCTCCCGCCAAAGGAGTTCCGAATACAGAAGCAAAACCTGCACTGATACCGATTGCTACCATCACCTGATGGTCACGCTTAGGCAGACGGAACAGCTTGGAAAAACGATCGGCTATCGCTCCTCCCATCTGTACACCGGTTCCTTCACGTCCGGCTGAACCACCAAAAAGATGAGTCAACACCGTTCCGATATATACGAGAGGTGCCATACGGAAAGGAATAATATCGTGGGGAGAACGGATTTCCTCTATCAGAAAGTTATTCCCCCGTGCTGCTGTTCCCGCCAGATAATGATACATCAGTCCGATCAACAAGCCAGCTACGGGAAGCAAAGCGATAATCCATAAATGATGTTCACGATACTGAGTAGCCCACTCCAGAGAAACTAGCAAAAGTGCAGAAGCCGAACCTATGCAGGCTCCAGACACAGCTGAAAGAAAAAGCCATTTAATTAAATAAGGAAATAATGGAAATTGTTCCTGTCTCGTCACAAAGTTTTGTTTCTTTAAAATTTTCATCTCTTGTCTTTTTCAAATTTTTCTTATACCATAAATATATTTTCTCAAAAAATGAAAGCCGGAACTCTTTTCGGACAAGCAGATGAGGACATAATTACCCTGCCAGCCTTACAAAAGACTAACTCCGGCAGGAACTATCAGCTATTCTATTAGCGGTTTATAACAGGGAAGTCCCATTCCCCCGATTTCAGAAATCTGTCTGAATCTTCCAACAAATACCAGCCCGACTTAGGAAATCGGCCGCAAAGGTATAATAAAATCCAGAAATAAAAAAACTGTTTCTCGACTCACGTCGAGAAACAGTCACAACACAAACACAAAATAAAACACGACAAAACTACTATGCATAAACGCCCCGTCCCCTATAAGGGAACAGACAATACTTGTACATATTCACATACATCCAAGTACCTTAAGCGTCTGCATCAATAAAACATTTCTTCAAACGTTTTGGTTTTATATATTAACGTTTTTTATCAAAACAAATTTTAGCCAGTTATTGTACTCCTCTTTCACGAAGTTTTAACTGCCAGTTCCAAGCTGAACGCAATGTTTCTTCTATTGAAGTTTCTGCTTTCCAGCCCAGCTCATTATTTGCATAAGTAGGATCTGCCCATACTTGTTCTATATCGCCAGCACGACGACCTGCAATCTGATAATTCAATTTAACTCCTGTAGCAGCCTCAAATGCATGAATCAGTTCCAAAACGGAAACGCCTCTACCGGTACCGATATTGAATACTTCCACTTTATCCTTCTGCTTATTCTGCAGAATACGGTTCATTGCGATGACATGTGCCTTGGCCAAATCTACCACATAAATGTAGTCGCGAATACAAGAACCGTCAGGAGTATTGTAATCATCACCAAAAACACTCAGTTTTTCACGAATACCAATGGCCGTCTGAGTCAGATACGGAATAAGGTTCTGCGGAACACCATTTGGCAATTCACCGATAAGAGCACTTGGATGAGCGCCAATCGGGTTGAAATAACGCAACAGGATAGCATGGATAGGAGAACCGGAAGCTACTGTATCACGAATAATTTCTTCATTAATCTGTTTCGTGTTTCCATAAGGAGACTCTGCTTTCTTAATCGGAGCTTCTTCCGTAACGGGAAGTTTGTCCGGCTGTCCATATACTGTACACGAAGATGAGAAGATAATGCCCGGCACATTGTGTTTAGGCATCAGTTCAAGTATATTGATCAATGAAACCAAGTTATTGCGATAATACAATAAAGGTTTCTGAACAGATTCGCCAACAGCCTTACTTGCTGCAAAATGGATAATACCTTTAATGCCCGGATATTTAGCAAAAACAGCATCCATTCCTGCATAGTCCAAGCAGTCTACCTGCTCGAATTCAGGACGAATACCTGTAATCTTTTCTATGTTATCGACTACGTCGGCACGCGAGTTCGAAAGATTATCTACGATAATTACCTCGTAACCACTATTCTGAAGTTCTACAACTGTATGAGAACCGATATACCCCGTTCCACCTGTAACCAGAATTCTTTCTTTCATATTGCTATTAAATTACGTCCTATAAATATTTGCTTCAACAAAAGTAGAAATAATTATCGAATATCACACAATCTGTCAGAAAAAACTATATCAAATTCTTTAAATAAATATACAGACATACAAAAAGAGCAGAGCCTTTTCATCCGTTCGGATATAAGAAGCTCTGCTCTCCTATATATATAAGGTGTACCTTATCCGTTATTGCAAGCCAAACAAAACAGCCAAACCTTTATCTACACCAGAGAATCCCATGAATGCCATTGCCAGCAAACCAGCAGTTACCAATGCAATAGACATTCCACGCATGCCTTTCGGAATATTGACCAAGCTGAGTTGTTCGCGAATACCTGCAAACACAATCAGCGCCAAAGCGAATCCGAGTGCCGTAGAGAATGCATAGATAACACCTGTCAGCAAATCATAGTTTTTCTGGATAACCAGAATAGTAACACCCAGAATACAGCAGTTTGTCGTAATCAAAGGCAAGAATACTCCCAGTGCCTGATACAAAGCCGGAGAAACTTTCTTCAAGATGATTTCCACCATCTGTACCAATGCAGCGATGACAAGGATAAATGCAATGGTCTGCAAATAACCCAGTCCGAAAGCATCAAGGACAAACTTCTGGATAACATACGTTACGATGGTAGCCAGTGTCAACACGAAAGCAACAGCAGCTCCCATACCCATAGCGGTTTCTACCTTCTTAGATACGCCCAAGAACGGACAGATACCGAGGAATTGTGACAACACAATGTTGTTCACAAAGATAGCGGTGATAAATATCAATATATATTCCATATCTTTTTCTTTTTAGGAGTTATGCCTTTTTCAGACGGTTTACGATAGCAATGAGGTAACCCAACACAATAAATGCACCAGGAGCCAGCACGAAAATCAGCATGCCATAGTCTTCAGGCATGATGGCGATGTTGAACAACTTACCTGTTCCAAGGAATTCACGAACACCACCCAGCAATGTCAAGGCAATGGTGAAGCCAAGTCCCATACCCAGACCGTCGAAGAACGACGACAGCGGATTGTTCTTTGCAGCAAAAGCCTCTGCACGTCCCAGCAAGATACAGTTCACCACAATCAAGGGGATAAACAAACCAAGGGTAGCATACAGAGCAGGAACATATGCCTGCATAACCATCTGTAACAAGGTTACGAACGAAGCGATAACCACAACGAAGATAGGAATACGTACCATATCGGGAACCAGATTCTTTATCAACGAGATTACCACATTCGAACAAATCAGTACGAACATCGTAGCCAGTCCCATACCCATACCATTGATGGCCGAAGAGGTAGTACCCAAAGTAGGACACATACCCAGAAGGAGTACAAACGTAGGATTTTCCTTAACAATCCCGTTCATCAATACTTTAAAATTATTCATAGTCTGCTCCTCTCCTATTAATTATTTTCAACATTTGTACTATCAGCCGCAGCAGCCGGTGCTTCATCTTTCGATGCAGCGTGTGAAGTAGCTCCACTCATGCTGTCTACATGCTGATTCTTATATGCAGCATACGCATTGTTCACTGCCAGCAAGAAAGCGCGTGAAGTAATGGTAGAGGCAGTGATTGCATCAATCTGTCCACCATCCTTGCTTACTGTCAAAGGTGCTTCACCCGGATTCTTTCCGGTAATGTCACCCTTGGCTCCTTTCTTAAACCAGTCGGCAGCCTTCGAACCCAGTCCCGGAGTTTCGGCATGGCTCAGCAAAGAATAGTCGATGATGTTGCCATCGTTATCAAAACCAACCAGAACAGTCAGCGTACCACCAAAACCATTAGCAGACGATTCTACGGCAGCACCAATAGGCTGTCCATCTTTCGTTGCCTTATAAATTTTGTAAGTTGCACCGTTTACTTCTACAGTTTCGGGCGCTTCGGCAGGATTATTGTCAAATCCCGGAACCACTACAGCAATTGCATCGCTCAATGTCTTGGCATTTGCCTGTGCAATCGGCTCAGCGGTCACATCGTTCACCCAGCCCAGCAGAGCTCCGGCTACAACAGAAAAGCCAGTCAGTGCCAGAGCCATATTCTTTAAAGATGATTCAAGTTTTTTCATTTCTTCACTACCTCCCCGAATCGTTTAGGTTTACAATAAGTGTTAATCAACGGAGTAAATGCATTCATAATGAAGATAGCGAATGACATTCCTTCCGGATAAGCACCGAAAAGACGAATAACAACTGTCAGGAATCCGATAGCCACACCGTAAATAATCATGCCTTTATGAGTCATCGGTGAAGTAACATAGTCGGTTGCCATGAAGATAGCTCCCAGCATCAGTCCACCTGTAAACAGATGAGCGAACGGCGATGCGTAAACAGTCGGGTTAGCCAGATGCATCAAGCCAGAGAAAACAAATACAGTTACAATGATTGACACCGGAATATGCCATGAGATAATCTTCTTCCACAACATATATGCCAGACCGATCAGCAAAGCCAATGAACTGATTTCACCGATACATCCCGGATTATTACCCAAGAACAGGCTCATCGTATCAGGCAACTGGCTCAATGCACTTGCATCGCCATGTACAGCCTGCTTCATCAGTGCAAGCGGAGTAGCAGCTGTTTCAGCATCCGTATAGCTTGCCCACTGTCCGGCAACAGGCCATGAAGTCATCTGTACGGGGAAAGAAATCAGCAAGAAGATACGTCCCACCAGTGCAGGGTTAAACGGATTGCAGCCCAGACCGCCGAAAGTCATCTTACCTACGCCGATAGCAACCAGCGCACCGATAATGATAATCCACAACGGAAGATTAGAAGGCAAGTTAAATGCCAGAAGAAGTCCCGTCAACGCAGCCGAACCATCGGTGATGGTTGTACGTTCACGTTTCAGGATGTATTTTGTAATAGCCCATTCAAAGAACAGACACGCAATGACAGAAGTCAGCGTAACGATAACAGCCCCCAGGCCGAACATGTAGAATGACACAAGCAAGGCAGGTATCAGAGCGATGATAACGCCGTACATATTCTTCTGTACGCTGTCACCGCTATGCACGTGGGGTGATAATGATACAATTAATTTGTTTGCCATAATTCGATTTCAATTATTTTTTAGCGTTACGTGCACGGATAATTCCGCCCACCTTACCTTTTCCTAAACGAATGTAATCCAACATCGGACGATGAGAAGGACATGTAAACTGACATGAACCGCATTCGATACAAGACATGATCATTTCATGTTCCACACGTTCCCAGTCACCATGAGCCGAACAAGTAGCCAGCAAGAACGGTTCCAGTCCCATCGGACAAGCGCTTACACACTTGGCACAACGGATACACGGCTGAGGTTCCGCACGGCGTGCTTCCTTGTCGTTCATAATCAATACACCCGAACTACCTTTGCAGATAGGCACTTCTGTATTGGCAAGCGCCTTACCCATCATCGGACCGCCACCGATTACCTTACCCGTATCTTCGGGCAGACCTCCAGCAGCGTCAATCAACTGGCTCATCGGAGTACCCATACGAGTCAGGAAGTTAGAAGGATTCTTCAATGATTTACCTGTTACGGTAACAATACGTTCGAACAAAGGCTTGTTCTTCTGTACAGCTTCATATACTGCATAAGCAGTTCCTACGTTCTGCACAACCGCACCTACATTGATAGGAATGGCAGGAGGAGCCGGGACCTGACGTCCGATTACAGCATCAATCAACTGTTTTTCACCGCCCTGCGGATATTTCACTTTCAGAGGCACAACCTCGATGCCCGGATAAGAAGCAGCCTTCTCAGTCATCAGCTTGATGGCATCGGGCTTATTGTTTTCAATACCGATATAAGCCTTGGTTACTTTGGCAGCCTTCATCAGGATCTGCACTCCTACCAGAATCTCATCAGGCTTTTCAAGCATCAGACGATGGTCGGCAGTCAGATACGGTTCACACTCTACGGCATTGATAATTACACACTCGGCCTTGCAGCCCGGAGGAGGAGTCAGTTTTACATGAGTCGGGAAGCAAGCACCACCCATACCAACAACGCCTGCATTTTTTATTTTAGCAACAATTTCTTCAGGAGTCAAGTTACATTCCTTTACCAGCTTAGTGCTGCGATCAATACTCTCTTCCCATTCGTCACCTTCTACGTCGATAAAAATAGCCGGTTTACGATAACCACTGGCGTCGATAACGCTATCTATCTTGTTCACCTTACCGGATACAGAAGAAAAGATAGCAGCCGAAACAAAGCCCCCGGCTTCAGCAATCTTGGTTCCCACCTTCACTACATCACCTTTTTTTACGATAGCAGTAGCGGGAGCACCGATATGCTGCGACAAAGGGAAAACAGCCTGCTTTGGAAGAGCAAGAGTTTCAATTGCTTTGCCTGCTGACAATTTATTTTCTGCTGGATGAACTCCACCAATTCTAAATGTCTTCACTGTAATATCTTTTTTAATTAATTACTAATTGTTGATTAAGCCTCAGCTTTTGGAGCTTCAGCAGCTTTCACTTCTACCGTTTCGTTCTTAGGTTCAGCGGCCGGCTGGGCAGCAGCCTTCGGTGCAGCAGGAGCAGCAGCCGGAGCAGGTTCTGCAGGTTTAGCCTTACGCGGCGGGAAGTTGACTGCGATAATTGCACTCTGAGGGCATTCGGTCTCACACTTGCGACAAGATTTACACTTAGCAGGATCGATATATGCCAGGTTGTTTTCCAAAGTAATAGCTTCAAACGGACAAACCTTCACACACTTTCCGCAACCGATACATGCAGCAGTACAAGCCTTACGTGCTACAGCACCTTTATCTTTGTTGACGCACTGTACATACACACGGCGATTGTTCTTGCCCTTCGGACGAATTTCGATAATGTTGCGCGGACAAGCCTTGCTACAGGCGCCACAAGCCGTACACTTGCTTTCGTCTACCTCAGGCAATCCTGTTTCAGGATTCATGTGGATAGCATCAAACTGGCAGGCATTTACACAGTCGCCGCAGCCCAGACAACCGAATGTACACCCGGTTTCACCTCCGTAAGTAGAATTGGCAACCACACATGAACGGACGCCATCATACTGAGTCAGCTTCGGACGGTTGGCACATGTACCGTTACATCTTACTACCGCTACTTTCGGTTCCGAAGCAACAGCTTCCAGTCCCAAAATACCAGCGACCTTTTCCATAGTAGGTTGACCACCTACCGGACATAGTTTTCCTTCCAGTGAACCAGCTTTTACGCAAGCTGCGGCAAAACCAGAGCATCCCGGATAACCACATCCACCGCAATTGGCTTGAGGAAGCACCTCGGCTACCTGAGCGATTCGCGGATCTTCATACACAGCAAACTTCTTCGAAGCCACGTACAAGATTACTGCGGCAATCAAGCCTATAGCTCCCAATGAAATTACTGCAACCAAAATTAAGTTCATAAAAGTATAAAATTAGTTTATTAATATATTGATTCTAATGTAAACATGAACGAACGGCTGATCTTCTTTCTGCATATATATATAATAAGGTAATAAGGAACCAGTGTCCCTAATGAAACCAAAGCAGAAAAAGCCTCGTCCCCTCCCGTCAGTTTCAGCGAAACAATCAATGAAAGCAACAGCACGACAAAAGGAAGCACGAAAGCCAGCAACACGGCTTTCATGCCCATCGACGTTGTTCCCACAATCATAACTTGCTCGCCTATCTGGCAAGGAACATTGTTTTTATTATAAACATCAATTATTTTTTCTTTCGTTTCGGAAGCGCTGCAGTGTGCCTTTACGCTACAAGATGAGCACGCAGAACTCTGCACTATTTTCACTTTCAGGCGAGAGCCATTGATGTTTTCCACAATACCTAGATGTTTAATGTTAGTTACCATCTTTTGCAAACCGTACTTTACAAATTCGTGGCAAATGTACTATAAATATTGTTTCATTGGTAACGTTAACAAAGTTTTTCTCATTAAAAAAAGTAAAAATTTATATTAAAGCATCATCGTATCCCATAGCCAACATCTTCTTTTCCAGCTCCTGATAGGCAGACTTTAAACGCTTCGCTACCGTGGAACGATTAATGCCTGTACGATCGGAAATTTCCTGATATGTCATGCCATACCAGATCTTCATCCGAATCAGTTCCGATAGATTTTCCGGCAATTCGCCAACGGCACATTTTAAATCAATAAACTTTTGCTCCTTGTTTTCGGCCGTAAGTAAATTATCAGCCGTACATTCATCTTTCAGCATATCCAGTTTCAGCGGCAAACACTCATGACTTTTCTTGCGATAAACGCTACATAAAAAATTCCCCACTACACAATTCAGCCATGCCCCGAAGCGTCCGTCAGTCTGATATACATTCTTCAACTTTTCACAAACGTGAACTACCACTTCCTGATATAAATCGTCGGTACTCTCACTACAGCTAACAGTACTCCTCCTTATCGACTTCATTATATCACCCGTATAGCGGGCCAGTAAGATTTCGAAAGCATGATTATCACCGCCACGAAACATTGTCACCAGCTCATCGTCTGGAAATGCTTTTTCATTATCCTCCATAATAACAGAGAAAAGGTTAGAGGTTAAACAATCTGCCTGCATACACCGTAATCAGGCAAGACTTATCTTCCGGGATACCAAAGGGAATATAGTACAAAAGAGAGAATACCGTGCTACAGACCATTAATTCAAAGGTTAAAACCACAAACCAATCATATTCAACAGAAGTACCTTTAATTCCTATTAAACACAGTTTTGTTTAATGATTTGTTACAAAGGAAATTCTTTTTTCCGTATTTTCAAAATTTATCTTAAAGACTTTGCCAAAAAAGTGAAAATGTCTTTTCATAAAAAGACTTGCAGATTTAAAGAAAAACGACAGCAAATTCAGCTTGTTTTTTGTACAAATAAAAAAATCTTTTGTACAAAAAAATAAAAAACGTCAGCACAAATTCCGAAAGACATGAAGGACATTTAAAATAAACATATGGAAGTTTTTGTACGGATATAAAAACGCCCTTCGTACCATGTCTGCACCGGATACCGGAGAGATGATGACACAAAGGGCGCAAAAATAAAAGATATAAAAATTTAATCAAGTTTGAGGACAGCAAGGAATGCCTTCTGCGGTACTTCCACCGTACCGATCTGTTTCATTCGCTTCTTTCCTTTCTTCTGCTTTTCGAGCAGCTTACGCTTACGGCTGACATCACCACCATAACATTTGGCAGTTACATCCTTACGGACAGCCTTGATTGTTTCTCGGGCGATAATCTTCGCACCGATTGCAGCCTGAATGGCAATTTCAAATTGCTGGCGTGGTATGAGTTCTTTCAGCTTTTCACACATGCGGCGTCCCAGGTCGTAAGCATTGTCGAAATGGGTTAACGTAGAAAGCGCATCGACCGATTCCCCGTTCAGCAGGATATCGAGCTTGACGAGTTTCGAAGGACGGAAACCAGACTGATGGTAATCGAACGAAGCATATCCCTTGGAAATACTCTTCAACTTATCATAAAAGTCGATTACAATTTCGCCTAACGGCATTTTATAATGCAGTTCTACACGATTTCCCGAGATGTAATCCTGACGAACCAATTCGCCTCGTTTTCCCAGACACAATGTCATAATCGGACCGATATAGTCGGTTGCCGTAATGATGGAAGCATCAATATAAGGTTCTTCGATGTGATCGATCAGTGTCGGATCGGGCATACCGCCCGGATTGTGTACTTCCTGTACATTTCCCTGCTTGTCGTATACCATATACGAAACGTTGGGCACGGTAGTAATGACGTTCATATCAAACTCACGGTCCAGACGTTCCTGAACAATTTCCATATGAAGCAGTCCCAAGAACCCGCAACGGAACCCGAAGCCCAAAGCCAACGAAGATTCAGGCTGGAAGGTCAGCGAAGCATCGTTCAGTTGCAGTTTTTCCAGCGAAGCTCGCAAGTTTTCATAATCTTCGGCTTCAATGGGATAAACGCCGGCGAACACCATTGGTTTTACTTCCTCAAATCCGTCAATAGCCTTGTCACACGGACATTCTATATGAGTAATTGTATCGCCGACCTTAACTTCTCTCGAAGTTTTTATACCGGAAATGATGTATCCTACGTCGCCAGTACGAAGTTCTTTACGGGGAACCATGTCCATTTTCAGTACTCCTACTTCATCGGCATCATATTCCTTGCCGGTATTGAAGAACTTCACTTTGTCACCTGTACGAATCACTCCGTTTACAACCTTGAAATAAGCGATGATACCGCGGAACGAGTTGAACACAGAATCGAAGATAAGCGCCTGCAAAGGTGCGTTTTCGTCTCCTTTCGGACAAGGGATACGTTCTACCACAGCCTGAAGAATCTCCTCTACCCCCATACCGGTCTTACCGGAAGCGCGGATAATGTCTTCACGCTTACAGCCCAGCAGGTCGATAATTTCATCTTCCACTTCTTCGGGCATGGCACTTGCCATATCACATTTGTTCATTACCGGAATAATCTCCAGGTTATGTTCCAACGCCATGTACAGGTTCGAAATAGTCTGCGCCTGCACACCCTGCGAAGCATCCACAACCAACAAAGCTCCTTCACAGGCAGCAATGGAACGGGATACTTCATAAGAGAAGTCCACATGCCCCGGAGTATCAATCAGGTTCAGGATATATTTTTCTCCTTTATAGGTATACTCCATCTGGATAGCGTGGCTCTTGATGGTTATACCACGCTCACGTTCCAGATCCATGTCGTCCAGCATCTGTCCTTCTGTAATCTTAATTGTCTGTGTATACTCCAGAAGTCTGTCGGCCAATGTGGATTTTCCGTGGTCGATATGGGCAATAATACAAAAATTACGTATATTCTTCATTTCTTATCTTTAATATTTTCTGATTCATCGGGCGACGTAACACCTTTATTTTTCGTCATGCAAAGATAAAGAAAAATGAGTAAGGCACAAAAAATCATCCTTTATTAGAAGTCAGATTGACGTCTATCTCGAAAAATTACTCTATTTTTGCACCGATTTTATTATAAGATTCACAACATGATTACACTTGATTTTGCATCTACGACCTTTCTGCTGGCTGCAACCTGTGGCATACTTTGCATTATTCAATTATGCTATGTCTTCGGAATCTACAACCGCATACACCAACATTTCAAGAAAGATAACAGACCGTCTGCAACGGATTTGCCTCCGCTTTCGGTCATTATCGTAACAAAAGATTCCGGCAGTGCGCTGAACCAGAACCTTCCGGCAATCCTCGAACAAGATTATCCGAAATTTGAAGTCATTGTCATCAATGACAAATCGGCCGGTGAGGATGAAGACATTCTGAAACTGCTGTCCGACCGATACGAAAATCTTTACCATACATTCATTCCGAAAACAGCTCGTTATGTCAGCCGGAAGAAGCTGGGTATTGCAATGGGAATACGTGCCAGCCGCTACGACTGGATAGTTGTGACGGAACCTTTCTGTAGCCCCGTCAGCAAGAACTGGTTGAGAAGTCTGGCAGCCCAAATGACTCCGGATACAGACATCGTTCTGGGCTACAGCAACTATCTGCCACAGAAAGGCTGGTTCGCACGAAGAATCACGACTGATTCATTCTTCCACTCCCTGCGGTATTTGGGAATGGCCTTGGCGGGACATCCTTATATGGGCGTGGGATGCAATCTTGCCTATCGGAAAAGTCTGTATGAAAAGCATAAAGGTTTTGCCGACCACTTGCAACTTCAGCGTGGAGAAGACGACTTGTTTATCAATGCTGTAGCAAACAAATACAATACGCGCGTGGCTTCGGGTACAGACAGTATCGTGCGTATGCCGGTTCCGCCCTACAAACGTATCTGGTTCGAACGGAAAATGAATGCAATGGTTACAGGTCATTATTATCAGGGAATGGCAAGATACTCGAATGCTTTCGAAACATGGACCTGCGGACTGTTTCATCTGGCTACAATCGGCGGACTGGCAATGAGTATCATAGAGCAGCAATGGATCGGGACGGGTATTGTAGCTTTGTTCTGGCTGGTTCGTTTCATCTCGACCATGAGCGTATTTCACCGTACTGCCCACGACCTGAACGAAAATTTATGCTGTATTTTCCCGCTGTTCGACCTGTTTCGCCCGTTGTGGAGTCTGGTCAGACAAATGCAATATCTGTTGCGCAAGAAAAAGGATTTTCTGAGGAAATAAACGAATACAATTATTATCTGTTGAAGAGCTCGAAGGTAAATTTGCATCCTACTGATGTGAATTTACCTTTTTCATTGCCTATAAATACACCAAAATCGAAGAGATGGGTTCCTACCCCATAGCCCAGCTCCAAATAAGGATTCAGGTGAGGCATGAACAAGATACCGGCATAGATTCGTTCCTTCTGAATAAACGAAAGCAAGTGTCCTACGGGATATAGCAGCAAGAAGGGAGTCTCGTATGTTATATTTCCACGAAAGTAATGGCGCGAAGCATTATACCAGCGTCCATCCAACATCTGAAATGTACCTCCAATATCGTCGTTCCATCCTTGAGGAAGGTTTCGATTGGCAAAATTCACATAATCGACAAAGTACATATCGTTCTGGTTGGTAAAGAATCCTCCGCCGATGTGGTAAGCTATCGTATGTAAGTCGCGGACGCGTATCTTCTGTTCTGCCGAAAACTCAAAGCGTTCATATTCGCCGGAATTCTTCATTACCTTTATACCCCGCTCGTAATCGATAAGAAAGGTGGGATAACGCGATCCGACATTTATCTTTCGGTGGCCGTTCATATAATAATGCATGCCCGGAGTCCACTCCACACGCAAACGAGGCGCGAAACTGTTATACTTTAAACGTACGCGTTGTGCTACTTCCGGAGTGCTTTCGGCTGCATAACGCCAGTGCATGGCTACGCCGGTCCAAATAGTCAGTCCATTCAAGATTTCTATGTTATGCGCCACATTCAGGTAGACATCCTTAAAATAATCCAGCTCCAGTCCATCGAAACTAAATACGCTATCGGGAATTTCTTTCAACTGATCGAGCACCACACTACTATATATCCGGTTACCGTTTTCCACATTAATCGTAATGGCTCCGTGCTTTTCAGGATTATAGACATATTCTGCATCCATCTTTGCATAGAGTTCCTTCTTCGTAAAATTATAACCTATCTGCGGTACAATATGCAACAATCTTCCATCGTGAAAAAGTTTATTGTACTTAAACTCCTGACGATACGAAATTCCGTTACGGTGACTATAGCTCACCAGCAGTGGATTTATTAAAGGAGAGCAGGTGATATTTCCTACTTTCGAAATATCAACATCATAACTACTGATCAAGGCATCGCCTAACTGTCCCATATAGACCAGATTCTTCTTGAATTTTGTTTCCACCTTTGGCAAGGTATCTCCTCTCTCCTTGCGGCGTCGTTCATCAAACGACAGGTAAAGACTGTCCTCCCAATCCGTAAGCGGCAACGGACGAATACGGGCAAACGAATCGCGGTCTTGCACCAATCTCGTCGTATCACAAGTCAATGTATACGAGTTGGACAGGTTGTAGTTATGTTTTTTCTTCAGGAGTAAATCCATTTCCTCCTTTTTCTTGAAAATCACCTCATCATATTTCAGCCAGCCGGTATAATTCATCTCCAGATTATTCCGCAAAAACTTAAACACGATATCCAGATTAATAAGTTGGGGAAGGCATCTGGTTTCTTCTGTTTCCCCCATACGCATGGCCAAATGGAAACGAGTCAAATCATACTTTCCATAAAAATTAAGATACCGTATGGTCCAGTCCTTTGTCGAAATCCAAAAGAAACCTTCCAGCAACTGGGTACTTCGGTAACGTGGAATCACTCGTATTTTATAAACTTCTCCCGCTTTCCAGTAATCTACAGAGTCGAGCAGGTAATAATAATGTACACTCGATTGTTCATTCAGCGGAGAAAGGAGCTTGTCCTCCATCAATGACGGTGCATAAATATTAAACTTCACAAACTCCATGATATCGAAGAAACGGCTATCCCCTCCTATAAATGTAGTGGAAACAGCACGAATCTTACGGTCGTAAATGCGAGGTGCCGTATAGTGAAGCTCACTGATAGATTCATGTATATAGTCGTTTACACCTTTTTCAAACCGGAACATGGAAGGTACATACTTGATAATCTTGTTTTGCTTATGTATCTGAAGTCTGCCTTTCAAGTATAAATCGGCCTTATATTCTCCAACTTCTTTGGCATAAACCGACGCAGAGTGAAATATATGAGTAAGTATGGTATCGGCGACATATGGCTTATAAGAGAAGGCCGACATATTATTGCCGCCCCAAGCTTCGGTAGTATACCCGCACAACCAAAGGCATACTAACAAACGGAATATTATATGATATATATTTCTTAACTTCGCCATAAATCGAAGCAAATATATAACAAATCCACATGTCTATACGACATTTTTCAAGGAGAAAATCAAGTTTTTAAATTTTTCTTCCTACCTTTGTGCTACAAAACATGGTTTTATAGCACTTATGGTCAAGAAGGAATTAACAGAAGCCGAGATTGCCGAAAGTATCCCTGATTTGTGGCAGCCTCTTACCGAAGCGCAACGAGAATTACTTGCGCAAAATTTTACTATACAGAAATATAAAAAAAATGAGACAATCTATTGCGAAGGAGAAACTCCGATGCACTTGATGTGTCTGCTCAGTGGAAAAGTAAAGATTTACAAAGACGGAGTTGGCGGACGCAGCCAGATTATCCGTGTCATCAAGAATAAGGAATACTTTGCTTACCGCGCATATTTTGCAGAAGAAAACTTTGTTACGGCAGCAGCAGCATTCGAACCTTGTACGATATGCCTGATTCCGATGCCGGTTATCGTCAAGCTGATACAGGAAAATGCGGAACTGGCTATGTTCTTTATCCGCCAGCTTTCAAAAGATTTGGGTATTTCGGACGAACGTACAGTAAACTTGACTCAGAAACACATCCGCGGACGCCTTGCCGAATCCCTATTGTTCCTGAAAGATACTTACGGACTGGAGGAAGATCAGTGCACACTCAGCATCTATCTTTCAAGAGAAGATTTGGCAAACCTTTCAAACATGACAACATCGAACGCCATCCGTACGCTATCGAACTTCGCAACTGAAAAATTAATCATTATCGATGGAAGAAAAATAAAGCTCATCGATGAAGAACGCTTGAAGAAAATAAGTAAAATAGGATAATTCCTTATCAAACATCCAATACGGAAAATGTCCTGATATTTTAAGACTATGTGAAAGTTTTTCCCTTAAAATATCAGGACATTTTATTTTTATGAAATATTTTTTTCACTCAAATCTGATTGATTTGGCAGGATGAATCCGGCTGACAAGATAAGAAGGACCGACCAGCATCAAGACAGACACAATCAGTGTCCCGGCATTCAGCAACAACCATACTACAACATTCAGCTCTACAGGAACAGCATCTACATAATAGGTGGCAGGATCGAGTTTGATAATTCTAAAATAATACTGCAACAAACAAAACAGAAGAGCAACAACATTTCCCCAAAGCATGCCTTTTCTTATCAACATGACGGAGAATGAAAGGAAGACTTTCCGCACAGACGTATTATCCGCTCCTAACGCCTTAAGGACTCCAATCATATTGGTGCGCTCCAATATGATAATCAGCAAGCCGGAAATCATGGTAAACCCAGCTACACCTACCATCAGAATCAGGATAACCCACACATTGATATCGAGCAAATCCAGCCATGCAAAGATTTGAGGATACACTTCTTCCACCGTCCGTGAATAATATACGCTCCCATAGCAGTCCGTTTTTTCGTTCAGCAATCCACGGATATCTTCATTTATTTGTTCCAACAAGGCATAATCGCTCACTTCTATTTCGACTCCTCCTACCTGATCCCTCTTCCAGTTATTCAAACGTACTACCGTATACAAGTCTGTTATCAGGAATAAGTCATCGTAAGCGGAGAAATTTGTCTGATAGATGCCGGCAACCGTCAACCTGCGGGCACGAATATTATCTTCCAGATAGTAAGTATACAATTTATCTCCTACCTTCAAAGACAAACGATCGGCTATGGTTTTCGAAATTACGACCTCATTGCTGGCTGTGGAATCGGTAAAAGAAGGAATTTCTCCTTCCAGGAGATGTTCCTTCAGAAAGTTCGTATCGTATTCTTGGGCAATACCTTTCAATACCATGCCCTGGAAATTATCGGAAGTCATAATCATTCCCGGCTTTGTAGCATAGCGCTGTACATGACTTACAGAAGGAACTGCTTGCAAGACATGCACCAAACTGTCATTGGCTACCACCGGAGTGGTCTGATAAGACTGTGCCTCATCCATACTGGTAACAAGGATATCGGAACTTAACCCCACCACCTTGTCGCGCACCTGATGCTTAAAACCTATTACGACAGCTACAGAGATAATCATCACTGCCAGGCCAATGGCAATGCCTGCCATAGCAATACGTATGGCAGGCTTTGAAACTTCCTTTCCGCCCTCGTCACTTTTATAAATACGGCGCGCTATAAAAAGCTTCCAGTTCATATTACTCGTCTACATGTCCGGGATAAGCTTCGAGAGCCTTACGCAGCACAAACAATGCACGAGCAAGGTCTTCCTTCTTCAGCACATAAGCCACACGCACTTCATTTCTGCCCGCACCCGGAGTAGTATAAAAGCCCGCTGCCGGAGCCATCATTACGGTTTCACCTTCATAATTAAAGTCAGTGAGGCACCATGCACAGAATTTTTCAGCATCATCTACCGGAAGTTTGGCTACAGTATAGAACGCTCCCATCGGAATAGGCGAATAAACTCCCGGAATACGGTTCAATCCGTCAATCAGACATTTACGTCGTTCTACATATTCATCATACATTTCACGCGAATATTCTTCCGGTTCATCAAGTGAAGCTTCTGCAGCAATCTGCCCGATCAACGGAGGACTCAAACGAGCCTGACAGAACTTCATAACAGCCTTACGTACCTCTTCATTTTTGGTAATCAGGGCACCGATACGGATTCCGCACTCCGAATAACGTTTCGACACGGAGTCTATCAGGACAACATTCTGCTCAATACCTTCCAGATGGCATGCTGATATATAAGGAGAACCTGTATAGATAAATTCACGATATACTTCGTCGGAAAACAAGAACAAATCATACTTCTTCACCAGATCGCGAATCTGATTCATCTCCCGACGTGTATACAAGTAACCTGTCGGATTGTTTGGGTTACAAATCAAGATTCCTTTGGTACGCTCGTTTATCAATTCCTCGAACTTTTCCACCTTCGGCAAGGCAAATCCTTCGTCTATTGTGGTAGTAACCGTACGGATAATTGCACCAGCCGAAATAGCAAATGCCATATAATTGGCATAAGCCGGTTCGGGAACGATAATTTCATCACCCGGATTCAAGCAGCTCATGAAAGCAAACAATACGGCTTCCGATCCTCCCGTAGTGATAATGATATCGTCAGCATCAAGGTTTATATCATATTTTTTATAATAGCCTACCAGCTTTTCGCGGTAACTGCGATAGCCCTGACTCGGGCTATATTCAAGTACAGTACGGTCTATATGACGAATCGCATCGAGGGCCGCTCGAGGAGTAGGCAGGTCCGGCTGACCAATATTCAGGTGATATACATGAATTCCTCTTCCCTTTGCAGCTTCTGCCAGAGGAGCCAATTTTCTGATAGGCGACTCGGGCATCTCATTTCCTCTAATGGATATTTGTGGCATAAATTAATAATTTAATTTTAAACGTGGCTACAAATATAGCCCGAAAGAACAAGATGCACAACTTTTCTTCTAAAATAAATCCGCTACCGTCCTTACAGAAAAGCCTAAACAGGCTCTAAACTCTATCAAAAAACATAAAAACTCTTCACAACATCAAGTCGGCAAACAGAAAAAAACGTATATTCGTACATGCAAACCTATCACATATTGAACTATGAATCTATACCTAATTATATTTACATCCGGAAGTTACAAGATGGAGCAAACTTATCAGAATCATAAGGAGCTCTTCATGGCATTGGAAAAGCACTTCACGTTACACTTGATACATCACACTGAAGCCGAAAGCATTCCAGCCAACGCCTACAAAATGGCATTCATTGCCAGTGGAGGAGTAGAAGATACTGTTATCAAAAACTTCAGTATTCTGCCCTACCCGATAACCTTGCTTGCCGACGGACTGAACAATTCACTTGCCGCAGCACTGGAAATTGCTGCATGTGTACGCAACAAAGACATGAAAGTACATATTATCCACGGACAAGTAGCCTACATGGCCGAGCAAGTATTACTACATCATAAGGCATTTGCCGCCAAGCGCTCACTGAAGGGCAAGCGAATCGGAGTTATCGGGACTCCAGCTCCATGGCTCGTAGCCAGTCATGTAGACTATCTCTTAGCAAGCCAGCGCTGGGGAGTGAACTACATTGACATTCCGCTTCAGGAAGTTTACAAACGTTTCTACGAGATTACTGATGACGAAATAGGACTGGAAGCCTCTATTTTTGCCAACAAAGCCAAAGCTTGTCAGGACACTACGCCGGAAGAACTTTTAAAAGCCATGCGACTCTATAAGGCAATCAAGCAGCTATGCACTTCCGAACAGTTGGATGCCGTAGCTTTGTCTTGCTTTTCCCTGATCAAACAATTGAAAACAACAGGATGTCTGGCCTTATCATTATTAAATAATGAAGGAATTCCGGCCGGTTGCGAAGGAGATTTGCAGGCCATCATGACTATGCTCATGGCAAAAGCCGTTACCGGACAGGTTTCGTTCATGGGAAATCCTTCCTTCATCGATACCCAACGCAATGAACTACTGCTGGCCCATTGCACCATTGCAACCAAAATAGTAAACGACTTTATCATACGCGACCATTTCGAAACACAAAGTGGCATAGCTATACAAGGAATGATGCACGAAGGCGATGTTACCATCTTCAAGTGCGGAAGCGAATGTCTGGACGAATATTATCTGGCGGAAGGTTACCTGACCGAGAATACCAATCTGGCGACTTCATGCCGCACGCAGTTTAAAATCAAGCTTAACAAGCCTGTAAGCTATTTTCTGACCAATCCTTTGGGAAACCACCATATTATGCTACAAGGAAATCACGTTGCAGAACTTCAAGAGTTCATGCAACAGAACCGATGCAAGCTACGCGAGTAAACAAATAAATTATTTATGTAAGAGTTTTAATTAAAATTTTAGTGTAAATTTGCATGAACATTGTCAAACTAACACAGAAAGAAATTCATTATGATGCATAATTGGTTCGAATGTAAAATCCGCTATGAGAAAGTAGCGGAAAACGGCATGAACAAAAAAGTAACAGAACCTTACTTAGTAGATGCACTCAGTTTTACAGAAGCAGAGTCACGCATTATCGAAGAAATCACCCCGTTTATCAGTGGAGAATTTACTGTAGCCGATATCAAACGTGCAAATTACAGTGAGCTGTTCCCATGCGAAGAAGATGCAGCCGACCGCTGGTTCAAGTGCAAGCTGTACTTCATTACGCTCGACGAAAAAAGCGGAGCCGAAAAGAAAACGGCAACAAACGTACTGGTACAGGCAGCCGACCTGCGCGATGCGGTCAAGAAACTGGATGAGGGCATGAAAGGAACCATGGCTGATTATTCCATTGCTTCCATTGCAGAAACAGCTATTATGGATGTATATCCCTACTCTGCCGAACCGGATGTAAAGCCAGAATTTCCGGATGCCGATAAAAGATAATACTCAAAACAAACAAATCTGATAATGGATATTCAAACTAATTTAAAGGAAGTGGTAGCGGAATTGCCGGAAAACGTCCGTCTGGTAGCCGTATCGAAATTCCATCCTGCCGAGGCCATCGAGGCAGCCTATGCTGCCGGACAGCGCATCTTCGGCGAAAGCAAGGAACAGGAATTATCGGGGAAATACGAAAAACTGCCGAAAGACATCGAATGGCATTTCATCGGACACCTGCAAACCAACAAGGTAAAGTACATTGCACCTTACATTGCAATGATACATGCCGCCGACTCCTATAAATTATTGGCTGAAGTCAACAAACAAGCTGCCAAGTACAACCGCGTCATCCCCTGCCTGCTCGAGATACATATCGCACAGGAAGAAAGCAAATACGGATTTACATTCGACACTTGCAGGGAGATGCTTCGTGCGGGAGAATGGAAAGGCCTGAATCACGTCTGCATTGCAGGCGTCATGGGCATGGCTACAAACACAGACGACACGGCAGAAATTGCCAAAGAATTTCATTCACTGAAAACATTCTTCGACGAACTGAAAAAGGATTATTTTTCCGATCGTCCGGAATTCCGTGAAATATCCATGGGTATGTCGCACGACTATCTGATAGCCGTCAAAGAAGGAAGTACGATGGTACGTGTGGGAAGTAAAATTTTTGGAGAAAGAATCTATTAAAATCTAATTAATATGGCACAACTAAAAACAACATTCGCAGGATTGGCACTTGAAAACCCGATTATCATCAGTAGTTCGGGACTGACTAACAGTGCAGAAAAAATTAAAAAACTGGAAGAAGCCGGCGCAGGAGCTGTAGTCCTGAAGTCTGTTTTCGAGGAACAAATCAACATGCAGGCAGGAGCCATGCAGGGATACGGCTCTCCCGAAGCAGATGACTATTTGGGTACATACGTACGCTCGCATGCACTGAACGAACATATCAGCCTGATAGAAGAAACAAAAAAAATATGTCACATCCCCGTTATCGCCAGCATTAACTGTTACAGCGACAGCGAATGGGTGGACTTTGCAGAAATGATGGAAAAAGCCGGAGCCGATGCTCTGGAGCTGAACATCCTGTCCTTACAGACCGAAAAGGATTATACACCGGGAAGTTTCGAACAACGCCATATCGAAATTCTCCGCCACATCAAGAAAGTTGTAAAAATCCCTGTAATCATGAAACTGGGAAGCAACTTCACTAATCCGGTTTCCCTCATCAACCAGCTTTATGCCAACGGAGCTGCAGCCGTAGTTCTGTTCAACCGTTTCTATCAGCCGGATATCAATATCGATACGATGACCTTTACCAATGCCAACGTCATGAGTACTCCGAATGAGCTGGCCGACCGTCTGCGCTGGACAGCCATCGCTTCGGCAGCCGTACCACGCTTGGATTATGCCATTTCCGGTGGCGTACACTGCGGAAAAGGTGTCATCAAATCAATCCTGGCAGGTGCAGCAGCTGTAGAAGTATGCAGCGTGATTTACCAGTACGGCGCCAAGGAAATTGGAAACATGAAGAAAGAACTGGCTGAATGGATGGACGATAAAGGCTACGAAAGCCTGTCGCAGTTTAAAGGCAAGATGAATGCCGAAGCTGCAGGCGACATCAATCCGTTCGAACGTACACAGTTCATGAAATACTACAGCAGCAGAGAAGAATAATTTTTCTTCTGATACCTGAAAAGAAATCCGGCAAGCAAACCTATCACAGCTTGCCGGATTTTTTTATTCAAGCTATGATCGGCATCTGTTACGCCTTACCTATCAACTACATAACCATATCTATTCAGGCACAATTCATTTTATTTTTTCAAGCGATATCTACAAAATTTACATTCCATATTCATTTTTCCCGGTAAAACTTGTTACATTTCGGGCAAACTTGCGTCTAACTAAACAGAAAACTCAAAAAACACATTGCATATGAAAACATTTAAATTTGCAGCCACATTAGGCATTGCACTTACTTTTATGGCAACCGAGAGCTGTTCCTTTTCCTTAAATGGAAAAAACATCAAGCCCAGCAACAACTATGTCACCAAGAAAATTGAACTCAGCGACATCAGTTCCATCAAAGCCTCCACTTCGATAGATGTAGTCTATACACAAACCAAAGGAGAATCTTATGCCGAAGTCTACGCCCCCGACAACATCGTCCCTTATGTAAAAGTACATCAGAACGGAGACAAGCTGGAAGTCTGCTACGATTTCCCCAAAGGACTTGCAGTTTCCATACGTGGCAAATACGAATGTGAAGTCAAAGTCTTTGCCCCCGAGGTAACAACATTTACAACATCCAGTTCTTCCGATATCACACTTGCCAGTACGCTGGAAACAGCCAAAGATGTAAACCTGAAAACATCGAGCAGCGGCGACATCGATGCTGGCAAGATACAGTGCAGCAACCTGAATATCTCCTCCTCCAGCAGCGGCGATATTGCCATAAAGAGCGTGACATGCCGTACACTCGAAGCCTCTGCCAGCAGCAGTGGAGATTTAAAAATAGCCACTGCACACTGTAACGAAGCCAGCCTCCGCTCCAGCTCATCGGGCGACTGCGATATTAAATCGTTGTCGTGTACAGGGAACATACAGGCACAAACCAGTTCTTCAGGCGACATCCATCTGTCCGGTAAATGTACGACAGCCGAATATTCATCACAATCGAGCGGCAGTATTTACGCCCAGGACCTGAAAGCGTCACAAGTCAAAGCCAGTGCCAGCTCGGGAGGTGACATTCTGTGTCACGCCACCGAAACTTTGTCGACCAGCACGAGCAGCGGAGGTGAGATCCGCTACAACGGCAATCCCCGGCAGATAACCGGAAAATCGGAAAACGTGTCTAAGTTATAAACCAGACAACGCCGGCAGCTTTTGCCAGAAAGCTGCCCGGAAAACTAATATCTTTTGTACAAAAAATATTTGTTTTTGTACAAAAGATATTTTTTTCTCTACAAATTTTCTTTCAGCCGCGCCCTTCTTCCCAAACGCTTCCCGCCAGCTTTTTGCCAGCACTTCCGCACTCATTACAAACGGCCGGAAAGCTTTACCTTTCCTTCTGACACATACGAACCAAAAGATTCCTTATTTTGTTCTATATAGAAAAGGATAAAAAAATGTTCCGAAATACATTTCACCTAAAGCAAGCATCCGATATGCCCTTATAAGGCACTACATAAATTTGGAATACTAAGAATTAAACAATATCTTTGCACAATAAGGCTCTTTTTGTGCACTACTAAACAAACATTCTATGGAAAAAAGTTTTATCGCCTTTGTAGAAAACAGCATCAAGGAACACTGGGACCTGGACGCTCTGACCGATTATAAAGGTGCAACCTTACAATACAAGGACGTTGCCCGCAAAATAGAAAAATTGCATATTCTGCTGGCAGAAAGCGGTATCAAACCTGGCGACAAGGTAGCTGTCTGCGGGCGCAACAGTTCACACTGGGGAGTGGCTTTTCTTGCCATACTGACTTACGGAGCGGTAGCTGTACCCATTTTACATGAATTCAAGGCAGACAACATACACAATATTGTAAATCATTCGGAAGCACGTCTGCTCTTCGTGGGCGATGTGGTATGGGAAGCCTTGAACGAAGCAGAAATGCCTTTGCTGGAAGGTATCATCCTGATGACCGACTTTACCTTGCAGGTATGCCGCAGCAAGCAACTGGAATATGCCCGCGAACACCTCAACGAATTGTTTGGAAAGAAATTTCCCCGCAATTTCCGCCGCGAACATGTATCGTACCGCCGCGACGAGCCAGAAGAACTGGCTGTCATCAACTATACTTCCGGAACTACCAGCTTTTCGAAAGGCGTCATGCTTCCTTACCGTTCGCTATGGTCGAACACGCAGTTTGCCTTCGAGGTGCTTCCGCTGAAGCCGGGCGACAGAGTCGTATCCATGCTTCCTATGGCACACATGTACGGACTGGCGTTCGAATTTCTGTACGAGTTTGCCAGCGGATGTCACGTATTCTTCCTCACACGTATGCCCAGCCCGAAGATTATCTTCCAGGCATTCTCCGAGGTCAAGCCACACATTGTCATCGCCGTACCGCTGATTATCGAAAAGATTATCAAGAAAAACGTACTGCCCAAACTGGAAACGCTTAAGATGAAAATGTTGCTGAAAGTTCCGATTATCAACGATAAAATCAAGGCAGCCGTACGCGAACAGATGATAAAAGGCTTTGGAGGCAACTTCTACGAGGTCATCATAGGTGGAGCTGCTTTTAATCAGGAAGTAGAAAAGCTACTGAAAAGCATCGACTTTCCTTATACCGTAGGATACGGAATGACTGAATGCGGTCCGATAATCTGCTACGAAGACTGGAAACGTTTCCGCCCGGGATCGTGCGGCAAGGCTGCCCCCCGCATGGAAGTACGGATTGACAGTCCAGACCCGCAGAACATAGTTGGCGAAATCCTGACACGCGGCGACAATGTCATGCTGGGATATTATAAAAATGCTGAAGCAACGGCGCAAATCTTCGACTCCGACGGATGGCTGCATACCGGTGACCTGGGAATCATGGACGAGGAAGGTAACATTACCATCAAGGGAAGAAGCAAGAATATGCTGCTCGGCCCTTCCGGACAAAATATCTATCCCGAAGAAATCGAGGAGAAACTGAACAATCTCCCGTTTGTTGCCGAAAGCATCATCATACAGCAGAACGACAACAAGCTGGCTGCTCTGATTTATCCGGAGTTCGATGAAGCATATTCGCAAGGTATGACGGATAAGGATATAGAGAACGCAATGGAAGAAAACCGTGTGACGCTGAACTCCGAACTGCCGGCTTACTCACAGATATCACGAATCAAAATCTATCCTGAAGAGTTCGAAAAAACTCCGAAAAAGAGCATCAAACGATTCCTCTATCAGGATGTAAAATAAATACGGATGAAACTCAATACCATAATGATAAGTATGTTCCTGTCAGGATGCCTTCTGGCAGGAACAACTCCTTTTTACGCACAGGTGCGCAATAATAAAGGACTGAAAAAGGGGGTGAACTTAGCTGTCAATATCACCAATAAGAAAAAAGAACCGCCACGCACGTACGTAAATCTTGGGCTGATAAGCAATTATCCCTGCCTGAATGGTGTAGGCCTCAACGTCATCTCCAGCATTACACATTATCATTCGCAGGGTTTTCAAGTAGCGGGCATTACCAACGTAACAGGACTGAATGCCACCGGATTCCAGTTCTCGGGTATAGCTAACGTAACGGGTAAAAATACGAAAGGCATTGCCATAGCAGGATTGATGAACGTCAACGGCAATTCGATGTCGGGACTTGGCATATCGGCCCTCGGTAATGTAGCCGGACTGAATGAAAACGGTATATCTATAAGTGGACTCATAAACATTGCTGGCAGGAACAGTTCCGGAGTGAATATAGCTGGACTTGCCAATATTACAAGAAGAACACAGGAAGGACTGATTATAGGAGGACTGATGAATGTAGCCGGAGAAACAATGAACGGCATACAACTGACCAGTCTGCTGAACGTAGCCGGTACTAAAAACAATGGTGTACAACTTGCCGGCTTAGGAAATATCGCCGTAGAAAATCGTGGGCTACAGCTGGGTATTGCGAATTACGGTGAACAGAACAAGGGATTGCAGGCGGGTATCGCCAACGTATCTTCACAGACAAGTAAGGGATTGCAGTTGGGTATCGTCAATATCAGTCAGGATAGTGCAGCCCATCAGATAGGATGTGTCAACATCAACCCGATGACTCGTGTACAGATGATTGTTTCAAGCGGTAACCTGAACAAAATAAATGTAGCAGTACGCTTTAAGAACCGACATACGTATACAGAACTGGGTGGAGGAGCCTTTTACCTGAATACAGATTACAAGCTCTCTGCCTCAGCCTTTTATCGCGGAGGTGTGTACTGCTCGCTTCTCCCCCGGCTGGAGCTGAGTGCCGATGCGGGCTTTTATCATATCGAAACGCTCGACAACAAACATGAAGGACTGCCTGCCCGTCTTTATGCTTTGCAGCCACGTATCAACCTGGAGTATCGTATGGGACGCAAAATAGGCATATTTGCTTCGGGAGGATACAGTTGGACCCGTCAATATGGTCATAGCCGGATGTTCGACCATAAAGCTACTTTCGAAGCCGGAATCGTATTATTCTGATATATAAAAAAGGCAATCTGCATAAAAAGACTCACCTGTATATAGTGGTTTCTTTCAGAGAAAGCTATATACAGGTGAGTCTTTTTTGTATCTGAAAAATAGATTTTTATCCATTCAAACTGGCCGAACGCACCCGACTCAGGGTTTCGGGTGTCATCTGCAGCAGCGATGCTATATAAACCAGCGGGGCACGCTTCAATATTTCCGGATGCAACTGAAGAAGTCTGTTGTAACGCTCGTGTGCAGGCTCAAAGCGCAACGTATCAGCCTTTACCTGCGACTCGATCAGTGAATACTCAAAAAATTTTCTATATAGCACACCGATATCGGCATGCTCTATCGACAAACGCTCTATCTCCTTCTTGCTGATTTCCCAAAGAATGGAAGGTTCCAATGCCTCAATCATCAGGCGTGTAGGTTCTTGCTTAAGATAACTTTCCAGACAGATTATCATTCCGCCTTCATATCCGATATGCTCGGTTACATCCTTGTCGTACTTGAAATAGAACTGACGGGTCATTCCCTTTTCAATGTACCGCATACACTCGCACACGTCACCTTCATTCAGGATAATTTCTCCTTTTTTATACTTCCTGCAAACTAAAATATCTGCCAGTGCATGAATGCTCTCTCGCTCCAACACAACTTGTTTTTCTGCAACCATCTGGCGCACAATTTCAACACTTGTCATCACATCATCTCCTTTTGCCTACATAAAAATTTTATCTCTATCTTACTTTAATGCGGTCGAAACCTTCACCAAAAACTCCGATTACTGCACTTTGAGAAACAAACGCTCCCGGATCGATATCTTTTATCAGACGAAATATCGTATTCGATTCTGTCTTCTTCGCCAACACAAACATCATTTTTACATTATTATGTGTATAGCATCCCACTCCGTCAATAAAAGTTACCCCGCGATGCAGGTCCAGATTGATACGTCTGCCTATCTCTTCATACTTGGAAGATATAATGAAGAACTGTACAGACAGACGGGCACTGTTTACAACCTGATCTAACACAAAACTGGATACAAACAATACAACATAACCATACACCACGCGCTCCCAGTCATGCAAGACCAGATAACTGGATGAAATAATGATAATATCGCACATCAATATAACACGCCCCAAAGAAATATCACGATATTTATTGACAATGGCTGCAATAATATCTGTACCTCCTGTACTTCCATTCGCCGAAAAAGCAACACCGATACCCCCTCCGCAGAACGAAGCTCCCAAGACACAAGCCATAAAAGGCTGGTCGTGTATCAGACTACCTTTCACAAAATCTTGTATAATGGCCAGCAATATGGTCAGAACGGCAACGGCCCAGATTGTTTTCAGGCAAAACTTAAGCCCCAGAATTTTCAATGCGAGCAGCAGCAACAAGAAATTAATAATAAGGTATGTATACTGGACAGGGAAACCTGTTGCCCAAAAGATTATGGATGCAATACCCGGAACTGCTCCTGAGGGAATATCATTCGGCAACAAGAACACCGTCCACCCAATACCATACATAAGCATGCCCAAAGCAATCATCAAATAATCTTTGGTTTCCCTAAAGAATTGCTGTGATTTTGTAAGAGGCTTCATTTGATTCATCTTTACAATTATAAGTTATAGTTTTCGATTTTGTTGATACAAAATTATAAAAAAATCACCTATAACGATAGAATGGAGATAAATTTCTTACAAAAACGAAGAAAAGGAAATAAGACGGTTTTGTAGATCGTATAAATTTCGTAATTTTGTCCCGAATTGGGATAAATAGTCAGAATATACTACAAATACATCATGGCATTAGTGAACGAACATTTCCTGAAACTGCCGAACAATTACTTTTTCTCCGACCTGGAGAAAAAAGTCAACTTGTTCAGGGTAACTCATCCTAAAGCCGATATAATCCGCTTGGGAACAGGAGATGTCACCCTTCCCCTTCCACGTGCCTGTATAGAAGCCATGCACAAAGCCGTAGAAGAAATGTCGGATGCGACTACATTTCACGGTTACGGTCCCGAAGAGGGCTATCACTTTCTCATCAATGAGATCATCAAAAACGATTACGCTCCACGGGGAGTACATCTGGAACCCGGAGAAGTATTCATCAGCGACGGCAGCAAGAGTGACACAGGAAGTATCGGCGATATTTTACGCCATGACAACAGCATCGGAGTAACCGACCCGATTTATCCGGTTTATATCGATTCGAACGTTTCATGCGGACGCGCCGGAGAACTGCAGAGCGACGGAAAATGGAGCAATGTGGTTTATATGCCCTGCCTTCCCGAAAACAATTTTATCCCACAAATTCCCAGTCAGCGCATCGATATCGTTTATCTGTGCTATCCCAATAACCCGACAGGAACTGTACTCAGCAAGAGTGAACTGAAGAAATGGGTAAATTATGCTATTCAAAACGACACCTTGATTATATTTGATGCTGCCTACGAAGCATACATACAGAATCCGGAAATTCCCCATTCCATATACGAAATAAAAGGAGCCAGAAAGGTTGCCATTGAATGCCGAAGCTTTTCGAAAACGGCAGGATTTACCGGAGTTCGCTGCGGTTACATGGTAATTCCCAAAGAAGTGACGGCCGCTACGCTGACAGGCAAGCGCATTCCACTCAATCCGATGTGGAAACGTCATCAGGAAGTCAAATTCAACGGAACATCTTACATTACTCAGCGGGGAGCTGAAGCTATTTACACTCCCGAAGGGAAAGAACAGGTAAAAGCAAACATCCGATATTATATGGAAAATGTACAGATTCTGAAAAAGGCATTCTATGAACTGGGACTGAAAGTGGCAGGCGGTGATGACGCTCCTTATCTTTGGGTACAAGCTCCCAAGGGCATGTCATCGTGGAAATTTTTCGATAAATTACTATACGAAGCCCACATTGTAGGAACTCCCGGTGTTGGTTTCGGACCAAGTGGAGAAGGTTATATGCGCTTTACCGGTTTTGGCAAGAAGGAACACTGCATGGAAGCCATACAACGTCTTCGCCGATGCTTATAAGTAAAACAAAAAAAATATTTAGGAGAACAACATAAAAATTATTTTAGGTATTATGTCAAAATTAAGATTCAGAGTTGTAGAAAAAGCGTTTCATAAGAAACCTGTCGAAGTTACTCCCCCGACAGAACGCCCGAGTGAATATTTCGGTAAATATGTATTCAACAGGGAAAAAATGTTCAAGTATCTTCCCAGCAAAGTATACGCCAAGCTGGTAGATGTTATCGATAATGGAGCTGCTCTTGACAGAAGCATTGCAGATGAAGTTGCTGCCGGAATGAAAAAGTGGGCAACGGAACTGGGTGTTACTCACTACACTCACTGGTTTCAGCCGCTGACAGAAGGTACGGCTGAAAAACACGATGCCTTCGTTGAACACGACGGAAAAGGTGGTATGCTGGAAGAATTTTCTGGTAAACTTCTTGTCCAGCAGGAAGCTGACGGCTCTTCATTCCCCAATGGTGGTGTGAGAAATACATTCGAAGCACGCGGTTATAGTGCATGGGACCCTTCTTCACCTGTTTTTGTAGTAGACGATACGCTGTGCATTCCGACAGTATTTATCGCTTACACAGGAGAATCTCTGGATTATAAAGCTCCGTTGCTGAAAGCTATTCAGGCAGTCACAAAATCGGCTCTTGACGTGATGCACTATTTCGATCCGTCGGTAAAGAAAATCATTTCCTACCTCGGCTGGGAACAAGAATACTTTTTAGTTGACGAAGGACTGTATGCTGCCCGCCCCGACTTGCTGCTTACCGGACGTACTCTTATGGGCCACGAAGCATCGAAGAACCAACAGTTGGAAGATCATTACTTCGGTGCTATTCCTCCACGTGTAGCTGCTTTCATGAAAGACCTCGAAATACAGGCTTTAGAATTAGGAATACCAGTAAAAACCCGCCACAATGAAGTAGCTCCTAACCAGTTTGAGCTGGCTCCTATCTATGAAGAATGTAATCTGGCCGTAGACCATAATATGCTCATCATGTCATTGATGCGTAAAATTGCCCGCAATCACGGATTCCGTGTGCTGCTTCACGAAAAACCGTTCAAGGGAGTCAACGGCTCGGGTAAGCACAATAACTGGTCGTTGGGTACAGACAATGGAACATTGCTGATGGCTCCGGGCAAAACTTCAGAAGAAAACCTGCGCTTTATCACGTTTGTAGTAAATACACTGATGGCTGTATATCATCACAACGGATTATTGAAAGCGTCTATCATGAGTGCAACCAACGCTCATCGTCTGGGTGCTCATGAAGCACCTCCAGCCATTATTTCTTCGTTCTTAGGCACTCAGCTTAGTAAAGTGCTCGATCATATGGAAGAAAGCACGAACAACGATCTGGTATCGCTGGGCGACAAGCAGAGTATGCGCCTGGACATCCCTCAGATACCTGAGCTGCTGATAGATAATACTGACCGTAACCGTACCTCACCTTTCGCATTTACAGGAAACCGCTTCGAGTTCCGTGCTCCGGGTTCTGAAGCAAACTGCGCCAGTGCAATGATAGCTCTGAATGCAGCTGTGGCAGAACAGCTTACCATCTTTAAGAAGGATGTTGATTCACTTATTGAAAAAGGAGAGCCTAAGATTACTGCTATCATTCAGGTTATCCGTAAATACATAAAGGAATGCAAGCCTATTCGTTTCGACGGTAACGGATATAGCGACGAATGGAAGGAAGAAGCTGCTCGCCGCGGACTGGATTGTGAAACAAGTTGCCCGCTGATTTTCGACAACTATTTGAAGCCGGACACAATCCGCATGTTCGAATCTACCGGAGTAATGAACCGCAAAGAGCTGGAAGCACGTAATGAAGTAAAATGGGAAATGTATACCAAAAAGATACAGATCGAAGCACGCGTGCTGGGCGATTTGGTAATGAACCATGTAGTTCCTGTGGCAATCGAATATCAGACCAAGCTGATAGACAATGCCTATAAGATGAAATCACTTTTCCCTGCCGACGAAGCAGCAGCTCTGTCGGCCGAAAACCTGGCAATCATCAAAGAAATAGCAGAACATACAGCCTTTATCAAAGAGCAAGTTGATGCAATGGTAGAAGCTCGTAAAGTTGCAAACCGAATCACAACCGAACGCGAAAAAGCAATTGCTTACCACGATAATATCGCACCGATGCTGGAACAAATCCGCTATCACATCGACAAGCTCGAACTGATTGTTGATGACCAGATGTGGACACTGCCGAAGTATCGCGAATTGTTATTCGTACGCTAAACAAATTATTTATTGCCATAAAAGGGCACAGAGTTACACACGTTAGACTTTTATCTTTTCGTTGTGTCACTCTGTGTCCTTTGTGGTGATAATAATTTATTTTTATGTATCTTTACAACATGGAATGGTTATATAATTTATTTTTTGAACATACAGCATTACAGGCAGTAGTTATACTGTCGCTCATCATATCTATCGGACTTGGATTAGGGAAATTACATATCTGTGGAGTATCTCTCGGAGTTACTTTTGTATTTTTCATGGGAATTTTTGCCGGACATATGGGCTTTTCTATTGATCCGCAGATGTTATCGTATGCAGAAAGCTTCGGACTTGTTTTATTTGTCTATGCGTTAGGCCTTCAGGTTGGTCCCGGTTTTTTCAGTTCTTTTCAGCGAGGTGGGTGCAAACTGAACTTGTTGGGACTGGGAGTCATTCTGTTAGGTACAGTTATGGCTGTTGCGCTTACGACAATAACTCCAATCTCAATGCCCGACATGGTTGGTATCTTATGTGGAGCGACTACTAATACTCCCGCCCTTGGTGCCGCACAGCAGACCTTAAAGCAGCTGGGAGAATCAACCAGTGGTGCTGCCTTAAGTTGTGCCGTGACATATCCTCTCGGCGTGGTAGGAGTTATATTGGCTATCATTGTAGTCAGAAAATTGTTTGTACGTCCTTCCGATATGGAACAACACGAGCATGAAGACCCCAACCAGACATACATTGCAACATTTCAGGTACACAACCCTGCTGTATTCAATAAAAGCATTCACGATTTGGTCTATGTCAGTACGACCAAATTTGTCATTTCACGTTTGTGGAGAAACGGACAAGTCTGTATCCCGACTTCTGAGAAAGTTTTAAGAGAAAACGACCGGTTACTGGTTGTAACAACAGAAAAAGATGTACAGGCTTTGACAATCCTTTTCGGGGAACAGGAAAAAAAAGACTGGAACAAAGAAGATATCGACTGGGATGCCATAGACAGCCAATTAATTTCCAAGCACATAGTAATTTCACGTCCGGAAATAAACGGCAAGAAATTAGGTTCACTGCGCTTGAGAAATATGTATGGAATCAACATTAGTCGTGTATTACGCAGTGGGGTACAATTGCTGGCTACCCCAGAACTTATCTTGCAATTAGGCGACCGTCTTACCGTCGTAGGTGAAGCAGCAGCAATCAAGAATGTAGAAAAAGTATTGGGGAATACAGTCAAGACCTTGAAAGACCCTAATCTTGCATCCATATTTATCGGCATCGTATTAGGACTGGTTGTAGGTTCCATACCAATTGCTATTCCGGGAATCAGTTCTCCTGTCAAATTAGGACTTGCCGGAGGACCGATAATCGCAGGTATTCTAATCGGATCATATGGCCCACGCCTGCACCTGGTTACCTATACCACCCGTAGTGCGAGCCTGATGTTGCGAGGCATTGGCCTGTCGCTCTACCTTGCATGCCTGGGATTGGATTCAGGAGCTCATTTTTTCGATACGGTGATGCGACCGGAAGGTGCCTTATGGATAGGTATAGGCTTCCTGATAACTTTTATCCCCGTGGTGATTATGGCACTGGTAGCTCTTCGCTTATGCAAGATGGACTTTGGAAATACATGCGGCATGCTCTGTGGCAGTATGGCTAATCCGATGGCTCTGAATTATGCCAACGATATCATTCCCAATGACAACCCCGCCATCAGTTATGCAACGGTTTACCCGCTTGGCATGTTCATCCGCGTAATCATTGCCCAACTTATTTTAATGATATTCCTATAATATTCTAACCTGAACCATAATATGAAAATTTACAAACAAATCACACAGGAAATGATTCAGAAAGATGTCCGCTATCTGGAGCTTCTTTCACACAGCTTTCCCACTATCGCTGCGGCAAGCACTGAAATCATTAACTTGGAAGCAATCATGAATCTGCCCAAGGGAACCGAACATTTTCTGGCCGACCTGCACGGAGAATATGAAGCATTTCAGCACGTATTGAGAAATGCTTCCGGAGCTATCAAACGAAAAGTCAATGAGATTTTCGGGAATACGCTACGAGAAATGGAGAAAAAAGAGATTTGTACGCTGATATATTACCCGGAACAGAAACTTCAGTTAGTAAAAGAAGTAGAAACAGACTTGGTAGACTGGTATGTCATCACCTTGAACCAACTGGTAAAGATTTGCCAAAACGTTTCGTCCAAATATACTCGTTCGAAAGTACGTAAAGCACTTCCTGAGGAGTTCTCTTACATCATACAAGAGTTACTCCACGAAAGCAGCATGGAGCCGAACAAACAAGCATATATCAATGTCATCATCAGCACAATCATCGATACACACCGTGCCGACGACTTTATTGTTGCAATGTGCAACCTGATACAGCGACTCACAATTGATTCATTGCACATCTTAGGTGATATATTCGACCGTGGTCCTGGTCCACACATCATAATGGATACATTATGCAATTATCATAATTTCGATATCCAGTGGGGCAACCATGATATACTGTGGATGGGAGCTGCTTCAGGTAATGATTGCTGCATAGCCAATGTACTCCGTCTTGCTATGCGATACGGTAATTTATCTGCTTTGGAAGATGGCTACGGTATCAATCTGCTTCCATTAGCTACTTTTGCCATGGAAATGTATGCAGACGATCCATGTAAATGCTTCACCCCAAAAATAGATAAAGAAGTCAGTCCATACAACGAAAAGACAATTCGTTTGATAGCACAAATGCACAAAGCAATCAGCATCATCCAGTTTAAGTTAGAGGCTGCAACCATTCTTCGCCGGCCGGAATTTAAGATGGAAGACCGTTTGCTGTTGGGAAATATCGATTTCGACCGTAAGGTTATCACACTAAACGGAAATGAATATGTGCTGCGCGATGGATTATTCCCAACCGTAGACCCTGCCGATCCCTACAGACTGACAGAAGAAGAAAAAGACATCGTACAGAAACTTCATAATTCATTTACCGGCAGCGAAAAATTACGCACACACATGAAGTGTCTTTTCCGCTATGGCTGTATGTACAATGTATGCAACTCGAACTTATTATTTCATGCCTCCATGCCTCTTAATGAAGATGGCTCACTGAAAGAGATTGAAATATTAGGGAAAAAGTATAAAGGAAAGGCCCTATTAAGCCGGGTAGGTCAACTGATACGTACCGCTTACTTTGCAGAAAACGACAACGAAGAAAAAGCCTTTGCGCTCGATTATGTATGGTATTTATGGTGCGGCAAAGACTCTCCGGCCTTCGACAAGAGCAAAATGGCTACCTTCGAACGTTACTTCCTGGCAGATAAAGAAACCCATAAAGAGGTCAAGGGATTCTACTATACATTACGCGACCGAGAAGATATATGCGACATGATAATGGATGAGTTCGGCGTAGAAGGCGAACATCGCCATATCATCAACGGACACGTACCGGTAAAAGCTGTCAAAGGAGAGAAACCTATCAAAGCCAACGGCAAACTAATGGTTATAGACGGTGGCTTTTCTAAAGCATACCAACCCGAAACAGGTATTGCAGGATATACACTGGTTTATCACTCACGCGGTTTCCAACTGGTTCAACACGAACCATTCACTTCGACTCAAAAGGCAATAGAAGAAGGATTAGACATTAAATCGACAACACAAATTGTCGAAATGAGTAGTAAACGTATGATGGTGAAAGATACGGACAAAGGAAAAGAGTTAAGTATTCAGATAGAAGACTTAAAAAAACTGCTTGTTGCCTATCGCACCGGTATTATCAAAGAAAAGTCATTATAGCCTTTAGTTTACTAAAAGTAAACGTACCAAGAAAAAAAAGAACCATGTTCTATTCAACGACAATTGAGTAAAACATGGTTCTTTCTTTTTACCGATTATTAATCTTTTACATATTCAAAGGCCGAATTGTCAATACGGGACAAGACATACCCATCTCCATGAAAAGAAAATAGATACGACAAAGCAAATAGATTTTACACTATTTTGTTAGTCACCGTATCAGGAAATATCACTGTCGGCTTAAAAGTCTTAGCTTCTTCAAAGTCCATAAGAGCATACGACATAATAATAACTACATCTCCGACCTGCACCTTACGGGCTGCTGCTCCATTCAAGCAAATACATCCGGAGCCACGTTCTCCCTTTATAATATAGGTTTCAAAACGCTCTCCATTGTTATTGTCTACTATCTGAACTTTTTCTCCTGCAATCATATTGGCAGCATCCATAAGATCTTCATCAATAGTGATGCTTCCCATATAGTTCAGATTAGCTTCGGTTACAGTCACACAGTGAATTTTCGATTTCAGCACTTCTATCATCATGACCTTACTCCTTATATTTTATATTATCTATCAAGCGGACTTCGCCACAGAAAACAGTAATGCATCCCACAATATAATTGCTGGCATCCCATGTATTTACTGTTTGTAATGAGGTTCCATCTACAATCTCAAAATATTCCAGTCTTAAGCCATCCGACTCCGCAATCTTTGTTTCCACAAATGTTTTTGTTTCAGCAAGAGTATGTGTCTTGGCATATTCCACACTGGCAAACAAAGTTTTTGATATTTGCAAAGCCTGTATACGCTGAGCTGCACTCAAACGCGCATTACGGCTACTCAAGGCCAGTCCGTCCGCTTCACGCACAATCGGGCAACCCACTATCTCAAGATTGAAAGGATATTTGCGTACCATCTCGCGGATAATTGCCAATTGCTGAAAATCCTTCTCACCAAAGTAAGCGCGTGTAGGCTCTACAATCAGGAAAAGTTTACTTACAATTTGGCAAACTCCATTAAAGTGCCCCGGACGATACTTACCTTCCATTACCGTATCAAGCGGCGCATAGCTGAACTGACGAGTGTCCGGCTCCGGATAAATCTCCTCTACCGACGGAGCAAACACAAACGAAGCTCCGCATGCTTCCAGCAATTTACAGTCAGCATCCAGCGTACGCGGATATTTCACTAAATCATTTTTGTCGTTAAACTGAGTGGGATTCACAAAATCGCTCACTACCACAACATCATTTTCGGCAACAGCACGTTTTACAAGCGAAGCGTGACCTGCATGCAAGGCACCCATAGTAGGCACCAATCCGATGGTCTTTCCTTCCTTACGAAGTGAATCCAACTCCGTACGAAGTTCTTGAATAGTTTGAATTAGCTTCATTTTCTTTGATTATTAAACCAATAGTTTTCCAAAATCGGGTGCAAAGTAACCATATTTTTACCACATAATAAAACAGATTGATAAAAAACAGCAAAGTTTTTTATCCAAGAGTTGATTGCCTGACGAAATAGTTTCATTTGCAACACGTTATTTTACAAGTCGTTAACAAACTATAAGGAATAAATAACGGAGGGTACTTGCCTTTCTCGTCCATTTTTTTTATATCTTTGCAAAATGTTTATGAGCAACTAATAAAATAACATGAGCGCGAAAAAAGTATTATTCATTACACAAGAAATTACCCCTTACGTACCCGAAAGTGAATTATCTCTAATCGGTCAAAACTTGCCACAAGCTATTCAAGACAAAGGACGTGAAATTCGTACATTTATGCCTAAATGGGGAAATGTAAACGAACGCCGTAACCAGCTACACGAAGTCATCCGCCTATCAGGAATGAACATCATCATCGATGATACAGACCATCCTTTGATCATCAAGGTAGCTTCTATTCAGGCAGCACGCCGTCAGGTTTACTTCATCGATAACGATGATTATTTCCAGCACCGCCTGATGACTACCGATGAAGAGGGTAAGGAATATGAAGACAACGGCGAGCGTGCTATTTTTTATGCCCGCGGCGTACTGGAAACCGTCAAGAAACTTCGCTGGTGTCCAGATATAATCCACTGCCACGGATGGATGAGCGCAGTAGTTCCTTTGTTCATCAAAAAGGCATATTACGACGAACCGTCATTCAGAGATTCCAAAGTAATCTTTTCGGTTTACGGCGACGGATTTAAATCGAATCTTGTACCAAACTTTAAAGAACAAATTTTATTCAGAGATATTACTCCTGAAGATTTGAACATGATAAGCGACCCTGTCAATTATGACGAGTTGTGCAAGCTTGCCATCACCTATTCCGACGGAGTTGTGCAAAACAGCGAAAATGTAAATCCGGCAATTATGGACTATGCACGCAGTCTAAATATTCCGGTAGTCGACTATCAACCCGAAGATACTTATGCCGATGCATGCAATGCTTTATACGACAAAGTATGGGAAGATGCCGAATAAAACCTCTAAACGTACAAAATTAATTTGAAACAATGAAACTCAAGTTCTTGGTAGCATTAGGTATTGCCGCCACACTCTACAGTTGTGATGATGAAACGACGGGGATCGGTCAATTCGTGGCCGATGCCGATATGATTCCAGCAAAAGCAGATTCGTACGTAATCGAGACCGAATCTCATCTTCTGGACTCCGTATATTCACGTTCAAGCACAGCTTATCTGGGAAAATTTACAGACAAAGATTATGGAACTTTCAGTTCTGATTTTCTTGTCCAGATAAATTGCCCTGAAAATTTCATCTTGCCCGACAGAATAGAAGAAATCAAGACTGCCAAACTGGGATTGTATTACACAAGCTATTTCGGAGACTCTCTGGCCAGTCTTCGTGTACAAGTAGACCCTCTGACTAAGGCTATCAAAGACGACGGTACAGATAAAGCTTTATATTACAGCAATCTTGACCCGACAGCATATTACGATCAGAATGCTTCTCCCCTGGCTATAAAAGACTATTCGGCATACGACCGTACAATCCCCGACTCAGTCAGAAGTGAAGACGGATATTATCCGAATGTTTCTATCGACCTGGGAACTGATTTCTGCAAGAATTTTCTGGAGAAATACAATTATACAGAAACTGTAAACGGCAAAACAGTACATCCCTACTTCAAGGATTCTGAATCATTCATCAACAATGTTCTGAAAGGATTCTATATACATACTACCAGCGGTGAAGGTTCTATTCTTTACATATCCGACATCTATTTGCATCTGACTATTGCTTATTGGACAAAGACATCGGAAGACAAAGATACACTTGTACACACAATCGTGCCCATGTCGTCTACCAAAGAAGTATTCATGTCGACTCGTTTTAAGAACTCCGGCATGAAAGAACTGGTAAATGACGCCAAATGTACCTACCTGAAAACTCCGGCAGGTCTATGCACAGAGGTAACTCTACCAATCGAAGAAATGTATGAAGTCCATAAAAACGATACGCTAAACTCAATATCCGTTTCATTCCAGAAACTGAAAGACCAGAGTGACAGCCCGTTCAAGATGGGAACTCCCAGTACCCTGCTCATGGTACGAAAGGACGAGATGAAAGATTTCTTCGAAAACAATAAGGTATATGATAATAAAACCACATTCCTTTCTACATATAATTCCAGCTCAAATTCATACGAGTTCTCTAAACTGAACCGTCTGATATCTTATATTTTCAGTGAAATCAGACCTGAAATTGAAAAGGGAGAAAGTGAGTGGAACAAATGGAAAAGCGAACATAAAGACTACAATAAGCTGCTCCTTGTTCCTGTAACCACAGAAAGCGACTCACAAGGCAATATAATAGGTGTAGAAAATGACTTGAATGTGAACTCCGCAATGCTCGTAGGAGGAAAAGACTTAAATAATTCTTCAGACGAGAGTCAGCGAATAAAGATGAGCATCATCTATACAAATCCGGTACAGAGATAAAGCAATACCGCTCTTACCTAAGGACATATTTCTATCCTGAATATATCTTCTGAAAAAGATATATTCAGGATATTTTTTTATCCATATCTTCTTCCAATCTCACCCAAAGAATCTTCCCTTACCTCACAACAAGCTTTTCCAATACAACAAAGCAAACACAAACAACAGCCTAACACTTCTCTTCCCAGACACCTTCTCGTCTGCCTCCAAGACATTCCCTAATCTGGTCACTTCCAACAATACAGTTCCTTCATTATCGCCCAGTCCGAGCCAACTATCTACCAAAGACAAATCCTTTTTATAGCCTCAACATCGAAATCCCTCAACAGCAAATACAATTCCTTGCCTCAGCAAGAAATAACAACACGCGCCAAAGCTACTTCCTCTCTGATACGAGCCAAGCACCCACACCCCTCTACTTCCACCCAAAAGACAGCTCTGACAAGGCAAACAAAAGTACAAGCAACTATAAAATACCCAAGCCCCTCCCAACCAAAAAAAGCCTACAGATATAAAAATAAAAAAAGCCGCCCGGTAAAAACCGAGCGGCTCCGCTATATGGTTATTTTAACTGATTAGCAGTTTACAGAAGCCATGTGAGCGATCAGATCCAATACTTTGTTAGAGTAACCGATTTCGTTGTCAT
>HF993215.1 GCA_000436795.1 Bacteroides sp. CAG:1076 | reverse complement strand
GAAAAATAGTAGAGGAAGCTGCTACTTTGAATCAGTTGCTTTCCGATTTTTCGGCCATTCCCGGTTATAAGTTGCTGGTGCACGGTGGTGGACGTTCGGCTACCAGAATCGCGGCGCAGTTGGGTATCGAAAGTAAAATGGTAGATGGACGCCGAATTACTGATGCCGAAACATTGAAAGTTGTTACGATGGTTTATGGAGGACTGGTAAACAAGAATATTGTAGCTGGACTCCAGGCGAAAGGCGTAAATGCAGTCGGACTGACAGGCGCAGACATGGATGTGATTCGTTCGGTAAAGCGTCCTGTTAAAGAGGTAGATTATGGTTTTGTCGGAGATGTAAAACATGTCAATGCTGAGGTGCTTGTATCTCTGATTAGCCGGGGAGTCGTGCCTGTTATGGCTCCGCTTACTCATGATGGCGAAGGTAATATGCTCAATACCAATGCTGATACGATAGCGGGTGAAACAGCAAAGGCACTGGCTGAAGCATTTGATGTTACTTTGATTTATTGCTTCGAGAAGAAGGGTGTTTTGCGTGATGCCGAAGACGATGATAGTGTCATTCCGGTTATAACTCCTGAGCTGTTTAAAAAATATGTGTCAGAAGGGGTGATACAAGGAGGCATGATTCCTAAACTTGAGAACTCTTTTTCGGCGGTTGAGGCCGGAGTTTCCCAGGTCGTAATAACCTTAGCATCAGCCATTGACGGTAAGTCGGGTACAGTAATAAAAAAATAATTCAAAAAAAATAGGCGGGTGGGTGTAACTTTTGTGTAACTCACCCGTCATTATTATAGAAAGCAATGCGAGAAATTAGTTTCCGAAATGATATATTGCCGCTGAAAGACAAACTTTACAGGCTGGCACTCCGGATCACTTTCGATAGTGCCGAAGCAGAGGATATCGTGCAGGATACTATGATTAAGGTGTGGAACAAGCGAGATGAATGGTCGCAGTTCGATTCGATTGAAGCATATTGCTTGACTGTCGCAAAAAATCTTGCAATCGACCGCAGCCAGAAACTGGAAGCTCAGAATATGGAGTTGACTCCAGAAACGCAGGAAATGCCTGATGCATTGACGCCCGATAGAAAATATGAACAGGACGAGCAAATCAAGCTGGTACATCGTTTGATAAACGAGCTTCCAGAGAAACAACGGACTATCGTACAACTTCGGGATGTAGAAGGGAAAAGTTATAAGGAAATTGCTGATGTCTTGCAATTAACAGAAGAACAGGTAAAGGTAAATTTGTTTAGAGCAAGGCAGCGGATTAAATTAAAATATAGCGAGATAGACAACTATGGACTATAAGTACATTGAACAACTTTTAGAGAAGTACTGGAATTGCGAAACTTCCATAGAAGAAGAGCAGATTCTTCGTTCTTTCTTCCATCAGAAAGAAGTTCCGGCACATTTACTTCGTTATAAGCCTTTGTTTGCTTATCAGGAAGCTGAAAAGGAAGTAAAGTTGGGTGATGACTTTGATTCACGTATTCTGGCTGAAATTGAAAGACCGGTAGTGAAGGCTAAACGCCTTACTTTACGTACACGTTTTATGCCTTTGTTCAAGGCAGCTGCGGTAATGGCTCTTTTATTTACAGTGGGCGGAGTGGTGAAACATTCCATGGATGGAACCAAAGGTGGTATCGTGTATGTTTACGATCAGTTTGAAAATAACACACACGATCCGCAGGTAGCTTATAAGGCTGATTCGGTAAAGGCTCCGATGAAAGTTTCAGAGCAGCCTGATTTGGAAAAACAGTAAATTGACATTTTCATTTGCTTTTATATAAATAGTTAGTGCTTATTTAAGAAAAATCATTGATGAGGCTGTGAAGTTTCAATTCTCTCACATTAAAATTTACTAACTCAATAAAAAAGGATTACCGCGTGAGCAGTAATCCTTTTCTTGTGTACCCACTAATAGTATGAAATGAACGACGATGTCCTTATTCTATGATTTCACCATTTTCTGTAAAAAGTACATTGGCTTCTGAACCTTCGGCATCAACAAGTGTTACCAGATAAGTTTTCACTCCATCTTCATCTTGTTGATAAGCTGCACTTTTAACTGTATATTCACTGAGATTTTTCGCCAGAGTTTCTTGTATAGCCTGTGGTAAATCTTTGACTTCAATCGGAGTATAATCAGTTGCACTTAGTTCGATGCTGACTGCGTTTGCTGTTTCTGTTGCTGCAAATGAAACGGATGTTCCTAAACCTGCTATTAATGCTATTGCTACAAAAATCTTTTTCATAATCGTTATTTTTTATAGTTAGACAATTGTTTCTGTAAATGTAAAGACAAGTAGCGTGCCAAAAGACAAAGTTTTTCTTAAATAATTGATTTTATGGGCTTTGTTATATGGCTAATTTTTATGGTACCGAAACGTGTTGAGGAATTGTTCCTCGAATATGTAGAGCTTGAAATGTGAAAGCCACGAAAAATCTACAGAGAAAAGGTTAAGAAGCTATTGAAAAGATATATACCAGGCGACAGTAGAAAGCTAAAAGCAGTATGACGATAGAGGATATATGAGGTTTTTTCCGTAAGTTTGCTGTATGATAAGTAAGAAACAAACTATTCCCGATAAAGATTTTGGGCAGATTCATTTTATGGTCCGCCGCTCAGCTCGTAATATAACAATGAGGGTAAAGGAGAATGGATTACATGTAACGACTCCTCCTTATCGAAGTATAACAGCCTTACTTAATGCTATTGCTCCTTTTCGCGAGAAATTGCTTCATGCATGTGCAGAGATAAAGCCTCGACCTTTTGATTTAAGTTTTTCTATTGAAGCAGAATGTTTCCGATTGAGATTAGAGGCTTCTCCTTTAAAGAATTTTACGGTAAAGCTAAAGGACGAAACGGTCGTCATAGCTTGTCCCGTTACTGCTGATTTTATGACTGACAGGGTTCAGGCTTTAGTGAAGAATGCAGTGATGCGTGCAATGAGAAAGAAAGCGCAAGATTATCTTCCTCCGTTAGTACAATATTGGTCCCGTCAGTTTGAACTACCTTATCATAAAGTAAGTATTTCGAAAGCTCGTTCTCGCTGGGGAAGTTGCTCTTCGAAAAAAGATATCAGTCTGTCGTTTTACCTGATGCTTTTGCCTGTACACTTAATGGATTATGTTATTTTGCATGAGCTGGCACATACTCGTGAGATGAATCATGGTCCGAGATTTTGGGAATTATTAAATCAGATGACAGATGGCAAAGCTTTAGCATTACGTAAGGAATTACGTGCATATCGTCCTGTTTTTTAGCAAATAAGGAAGAATATTTAAAGATACGAAAATCGCTCAAAAAGGGAAAGTTGTTGGACTAAATTCGTGAAATGATTTTAGTCTGCTGTTTTGTAAGAGAAATAAATGTAAAGATTAAGAGAAAATTTCAGCTTTGGCGATGACAACGAAACAGAAAAGGTTGTATATTCGCGGCGGATAAGGAAAGATGCCAGAGTGACCGAATGGGCCGGACTCGAAATCCGGTGAACGGCTTTGTCCGTTCCGTGGGTTTGAATCCCACTCTTTCCGCTTTTATGATTCGATAGTATATTCCCTTGTATTTTTGTTATATGAAAGAAGTTGTATGTACAGCTTGTTTTCATTCCTTCATTTTTTCCTGATTTTCAAAGACAGGAAGGAGGTCTTTGTGCTGTGGCTTTTCGGTTGCTTATTTGATAAAAAGAGGTTATCCCGTCCTGATAGTTGGGAAAACCTCTTAGTCAAAAGTGCTTACACTTATTATTTTATTCTGTTCTTAAATTATTGATTGGATTACTGCGTGCTGCCTTCCATATCATTGAAGTGCTGAGAATCAACATGATTATGAGTACTACCAGGATACATCCTCCGAAGATATACCCTGTGAGGTTGATTTTGAACGCAAACAATTCCAATAGGCGGTTGCTGGCAAATAGTGCAAATGCGGTTCCAAGCAGAACAGCAGGAATGGCTATTTTCAGAATATCCTTCAAGAAGAGGAATTGCACATCCTTTACTTGTGCTCCGTGAATGATACGGATAGCTATTTCCGAACGTCGGCGGTTTACTTCATCACGGATATAGGCTATCAGTCCGATAAGTGCAATTACCAGAATACATAGTCCGACAAAGAGTATACTGTTTCTTACGTGTAACAGCATGTTGTACTGATTAGCCATTTCCAGGTCGAGGCTATATACGTGTTTCTCCTGGCTGGGCATGGTACGGCTGACTATGTCTTGTA
>HF993214.1 GCA_000436795.1 Bacteroides sp. CAG:1076 | reverse complement strand
TTTATCACAAAAATAGTTTTTTTTTTATAATAAAAAAGCAAGACTGCTGAAATTATACTCCAAGCAATACTGTCTATAGGGAAACTCCTATTTATTATAGGAATTTACCTGCATATTTATAGGATTTTCTATTCGTCTGCCCTTATTTTATTATCTATTTTTGCAACATCAACCAAAAAGAATGAAGAATATGAAGAACTTAATGAAAGCAATCACTATGGCAACCTTACTGGTAGCAATGACCAGTTGTGGACTTTACGATACTGCCGGACAACGTGCCCAACTGATGGAAAACCTGCACGAAGGGATGACGAAACGTGAAGTCGTAGCTATATTAGGAAATCCTGAATTCAGACGTTCCAACAATGGAATAGAACAATGGGAATTTCATAAGACACACTTCAGTGGAGCACAAACAGTTATCCTGCTCGATTTTCGGAACGACAAGGTCATTTCATTCGATTCGTATGACGGAAACTATCCCTCTCCTGCCTACCCACCTATAGCTATTTGCCCGCCTGCTCCTGCCGGAAGCAACTCCTCTCTTCCCGCCTCGACAGACGATCAGGTATGGTTTCGCGAATTATGCCAAAGAGTAAAGGAGAAACCCTTCAAGGACGGACGTCTGGACGTACTCAGAAACGCTGCTCGCCAGTCCGACTTTACGTGTGATGAAATTGTACAACTGATGAAAATATTCAATTCCGACGATGAAAGACTGGAAGCATTGGTCATTCTGGAACCGACGATCATTGACCGGCAGAATGCAGACCGCATTATCAATTCCATGACTTTCATTTCGGGAGAAGAAAAGGCACGAAACATATTAAATACCAAGCATAGCAGCAGTCGCCTATATACTGATGCCGAAATCAATACATTATACGACAGAGTTAAGAACGCTTTTCCATCGTCCGAGCAGTTGAAAACTCTGGAAACAGGATTGAACAGCCGAAACATTACCTGCAAGCAATGTGTCAAGCTACTTTCGATATGTGACTTCGACAGCGAACGAATGAAGTTCCTGCAAGTCATGGCTCCTCATATATACGACTGTCACAACCAGCAGATTATCATCGATACGATGGATTTTCCTTCGGAGAAAGATGAAGTACGACAACTGATACAACGATATTGCAAATAACTTCCAAACAAAAAAAGCATTTTCCACCCCTCTATACAGAGAACGGAAAATGCTTTTTATATAGATTTTCAATTTAAATCAGTCTTTTGCCTGATGAACAGTGAGCTGCGGGAACGGGAACCCGATACCTTCTTTATTGAATGTATCATACACTACCTGGTTCATGTCGAAATAAACATTCCAGTAATCGGCCGACTTAGTCCATACACGAACCTTAATGTCTACACTACTTGCCGAAAGAGCCCCCAGAGCAATCATCGGAGCCGGATCTTTCAATATACGTTCGTCTGCGTCAATAATACGCTGCAACACCGCTTTTACCTTTTCAAAATCTTCTCCATATTCTACACCGAACACCCATTCAGCACGACGAGTTTCCTGCTTGCTGTAATTAGTGATGGCATTGCTGCTCAAAGCTCCATTCGGAACATAAATCACCTTATTGTCTACCGTAGTCAGAATTGTATGGAAAATCTGAATTTCGCGGACTGTTCCGTTTGCATTCGGTCCTTCAATATAATCGCCCACCTTGAAAGGTTTGAACACCAATATAATCAGTCCACCTGCAAAATTGGAAAGATTTCCCGACAAAGCCATACCGATGGCAACACCGGCAGAAGCAAGCAAAGCAGCAAAACTGGTAGTTTCTACACCCAGCCTGCTCACAATGGCAAAGGCCAGTACCAAGTTCAGCAGTATGCTAACCAGACTCTTCAAGAAAGTCTGTACACTGATTTCCAGTTTTCTCTTTTCCAGAATACGAGAAAGCAAACGTCCGACCTGCTTGATGATAAAGCGTCCGACAATGTAAATGATAATTGCCCCCAGCAGGTCCTTGCCTACCTCTATGCCCCAGTCAAGTAACTTCGACAGCAACTGTTCTACATCTATATGCTGAGAACCAGCACTAAGTAAAGTTGCATTCAGTAAAGATGATAATAACATAGTTGTTTGTTTTTAATGATAAATTATTTATTCTTCCAGCATACCTTTACCCTGTCGGATAATTTCAGGTACATCTTCACAACAATTTATGACGGTAGAAGGTTCAATGCCTCCTATTCCTCCGTCTATTACCAAATCGACTTCCTCACCAAACTTTTCGTCTATCAGTTCCGGATCGGTAACATACTCTATATCTTCGCCGGGACGTAAAGGCAGCGTGGTGGTCAGGATAGGAGCATCGAGCAAATGACATATTTCACGGATTATATTATTATCCGGCACACGGATTCCTACCTCCTTACGGTTTCGGAATATTTTAGGCAACCGGCTGTCGGCATTCAGTACAAACGTAAACGGTCCGGGCAAATTGCGCTTCATCAGTTTAAAAGTAGCATTGCTTACACGGGCATATTCGCTGATGTTACTCAAATCATAACAAATAATGGAAAGGTTGTTTTTACGCGGATCGATGTTTTTCAACTTACAAATCCGCTCGATAGGACGCTCTTTTAATGCGTGACACCCCATAGCATACATGGTATCGGTGGGATAAATGATTATCCCACCGTCATTCAATATATCCACAATGTGCTGCAACACATCGGGATCGTTATTCTTGGAATATAATTTCTGTATCATAATCACAAATATAGCACTTTTTAAAATGCAATGACTTTTTTATCTGTGATTATTCATTTCAGGCTTTTAAAAATACAACTGGTTACCAGCAATGATGTACCAGAGGACGGATATGCTTATCGTATACTTGGCGTACAACCTCCATTTCTTCATGTGAAAAAGGAGGCAAAGAAGAAGCTTTGACATTTTCTATTATCTGAGCAGGAGAACTTGCTCCCGGAATGACAGTACTG
>HF993213.1 GCA_000436795.1 Bacteroides sp. CAG:1076 | reverse complement strand
GACTTTTCAAGTTCCGGTAGGTCAAGTTTCGTTGCTGTATCCTTATTCCGTTTGTCATACGGATGTCTATCATCATTCTTACAGGACAGGGTTCCGTATTCTCCTTTCTTTCCGGAGTAGGAGAAGAGGACACTTCCTTTGAAGATTGTGTATCCATTTCCGGTTGTCCTTCTACTTGTACCGGTACTATTTGATGTCTTGTATCCTTGTACCATACTCTTCCGTGGCATTGCTTCCGCCTTGTAGCGGATGAACAGCCTTTAATTCTTGATTATTCTTTCGCTCTGAAAAGTAAATTAATTTCCTTTTCTCTCGCTTACCCGAATAATTCAAAATCACTGCTGCTGTACATACTTATAATATTTTTGTTACAGCAGCGAAGGTCATATTTTTTATTCTCTGGAGTAATACGTCAAAATTGGACGCTTACTAACAAGTAGAAAATTTGGTGGAAATTCTTTTGGAATCTCTCTTGTTTTATAGAGAGATCACAGCCGTTCAAAAATATTTTGTGTTAAGAATAATCCATTGATTTTGTTTGGTATAAAGATATTATGTGGTATTTATACTTGTCAATTAATTGGGTAGATGTTTTCAATAACTCTTTTTACTTCCTCCACTGTAATCTCCTCTATACACAATGCACATTTACCTAGTTTAATAGCTGATTGGCACTGATAATTTCCAGCTCCTGCGAAATAACCTTTTGTACGGCAATAGGCACAAGGCATGTCTTTGTAGATTGTTATAGGGAGATTTCCTTCATCTTCCAATTCATCTACGAGGTATGGGAAAAACTGGAACTTGTCATATACTCCAGCCACGCATATACATTTGCGCCTATATGCTGCTGCTATATGCAGTGTTGCACTGTCATTTCCTAGTACTAATTCTGCATATTCCACGATAGATGCCCACTCCTTAAAAGATGTGTCACCAACTTTGTTGTGAATTCGCTCTTTATGACATGATGTGGCTATTAACTTGTTTGATGCCTCTCTTTCTGGTGCTCCACCACATAGATAGATATCTATATTGTATGTATCAATTAACCAATCTGCTATGTCCCTAAACCGTTCTATCGGCCAACATTTGATAGCAGTGGATGCTCCAGGGCAGATGATACAATAGCGACTCTCAATTATCTTTGGCTGTGGACGCAATGAAGACAATTTGCCTTTATAATCTATCAGACCAAGATAGTTCAGCATTAGTCGATGTGCTTGTATTTTCATCATGCCAGCTGGCGATATGACGGCATCCGTATATGCCAACCGTTGAAACAATGCTAATTGTAACGGTTTTCTGGTTCTATAGCAAGAGATTTGCCCATACCGTTGATTAGTACATAGAGTAGTGATAAGTAGATCTGCTGATAAGCTTGAACCGGGGGCAATGACTATTTCTGCATAATACCTATATTTGTTCACCACTTCTTTAAAGTAAGCGTAATCATCAAACAAACGTTTGAAATCTATCGCTTCTACATGCAGGCCTTTTGGTAATTCTGCAATGTCTTGCAGAAAACGTAGGATGGCTGGCTTGCATATCATAGTTACCTCATAACCCCGACGTTTATGATACAACTCCATATATCCCTGCAATGCGGGTAATAACAGCACAGAGTCGCCAAATACCTGCTGAAACACTATCAGGACACGTTTATTCTTAGGTTGTTTCCTGAACTTGTTTTGCAGGTATGTGGTCAAGGCATAGAGTGCAATTTTTACTCTCTGCGACATTTCCGTTGTTATGAGTTTAATAAATTAGGAAGTCCTTGTCCAAATGGTTTTGGACATAATCCTTTACTCCAGTTTCCACATCACAGAATTCTACAGGGCAACCCGTAGAATGGAATTTAGACATATCTGCCTGTGTGTAATATTGATAACGCTTACGCAAATGCTCTGGCATGTCTATGTACTCTATGTTTGGTTCCATACCTAAGGCGTGAAAAGTAGCTTCCGCCAATTCTGCAAAACTTTGAGCATGTCCGGTTCCAATATTGTAGATTCCGCTTGGTGCCCCAATCTTCAACAATCCCAACATTGCACGGCATACGTCCTTAACGTACACAAAATCTCTCAGTTGTCCCCCATCTTCATACTTTGGGTTACAGGATTTAAAGAGCTTTATTTTTCCTGTTTCCTTAATCTGCTTGAAACCATGGAACACCATGCTTGCCATACTTCCCTTGAAATACTCATTGGGACCATATACGTTGAAGAACTTCAAGCCGTAATATTGACTTGGAAAGATATTTGCCTGATGTTTCACCCATAAATCAAACAACTGTTTGCTATATCCATACCCATTCAGAGGCCGAAGATTGTCAATCATTGAATTATCGTCAAATCCTTGACTGCCATCACCATACGTGGCTGCTGAGCTAGCATAGATAAATGGTATCTGCTTTTCGGCACAATAGTTCCATAACGCTTTGGTATATTCAAAGTTATTTTCCCACAGATAATCAAAGTTCCTTTCTGTCGTTGATGATTGTGCTCCCATGTGAATGATAAACTCCACGTTGTTATATGTATGAAGTTCATCCAGAAACTTAGACTTATGAACATACTTCAAATAATTCTTCCCTCTCATATTCATCCACTTGTCCGTTTCAGCAATATTATCTACGATGATAATATCTTCATAGCCTGAATCATTTAATGTGCGAACCATACAACTGCCGATAAATCCGGCACCTCCTGTTACAATTACCATAATAAATATTGTTTTAAAGTTTTACTATCATTTTTGCACTTTCTAATAAGTTCTCTGCATAACGTATGCCTTTATATTTTCCAGCCTTTACTTGTTCAATTATTTCAGAACGCTCATTTTTCGCTATGAGAAAGCCTTGACAATTTGTTTCTGCACATAAGGCACAGTCTCTTATTTTGTCACCAATGGCATAACTGTTATCGACGTCTATATCCCAGTCCTTTATAGCTTGACGAAACATTCCCAACCTTGGTTTTCTGCACGTGCAGTCCTTGCGATATTCCTCTATTTGTGCGTCTGGCAAATGAGGACAATGATATATCGCTGATATAATTACCCCTTGTTCTTTAAGGGATTGTATTATCCATCGTTCCAGTTGTAGATAATCTGCTTCCGTATAATATCCGCGGCCTATGCCGGATTGGTTGGTGATGATAACCAATAAATAGCCTGCATTTTGTAAGAGTTTTAAAGCCTCAATCGATTCAGGCAGCCACTCGAAATCTTCTATTCTGTAGAGATAATTCTTCTCTATATTGATTGTTCCATCCCTATCCAAAAATATAGCCTTATTCATAATGAGTTAAGTTTGAAAGTTTCTCTTCTGCTATTTCACAAAGGATATGGATGATGGTAATATGACACTCCTGTACTCTTGCCGTTACACTGCAAGGTACTACAATAGGATAGTTGACTTCTGCCGCTATTTTGCCGCCATCTTTACCTGCAAGACAGGCTGTTTTTGCACCTATTTCTTTAGATTTCTGCACGGCACGATGTACATTCTCGCTGTTGCCGCTTGTACTGATGCCTATGAAGATATCTTCTGGCTTTACATGTGCCTCTGCCTGCCTGGCAAAAACGTCATTATATCCATAGTCATTTGCTATGGCGGTAAGCGTGGCCACATCTGCATTGAGTACAACTACAGGCCATGCTTTGCGTTCCTTTATGAAACGACCTACTATCTCGCCTGCAAAGTGTAATGCATCGGAAGCTGAGCCACCATTTCCGCATATAACCAGTTTGCCTCCTTTGGATATGCAATCTTTGATGGCATCTGCTAATTGAGACACCGTTTCTAGTAAATTTATATTGTTTAGTAGCTCTTGTTTTACAGCAACAGAATCGTTAATTCGTTGCTTAATGATACTTATGTTATCCATTTTATTTGTGACTTATTTTATTAATGATATTTGTCGTCGATTTACCATCTACAAATTTGATTAGTTCCAGTCTACCTCCCCTTGCTTCCACTATGTCGCGACCAACGACTTCTTCTGGCTTATAGTCACCTCCCTTTACTAATACATCAGGTTGTATTCTCTTGATAAGTTCGTAGGGTGTATCTTCTGAAAATACGGCTACATAGTCTATAAATCCCATGGCACACAGCATTTCTGTACGGTCTTGTTCTGGATTGATTGGTCGAGTAGGACCTTTCAGCCTTTTTACTGAATCATCACTATTCACGCCCACTACTAAAATGTCACCTAATTTAGAAGCCTCTTGCAAGTAACGTTTATGACCTATATGTAATATGTCGAAACATCCATTGGTAAACACGATTTTTTTATCGGCATTATCCTGTCTGAAAGTCTCCAAATCTGCCTCATGCAATATCTTGTGAAACGTGCCGTCATCCTCATTGGCAAGAAAATCTCTTATCTCATGAATATAAACAGACGATGTACCCATTTTCCCCACCTGTATGCCTGCGGCCACATTTGCTATTTCTACGGCATCATTCATGTCAATGCCATTGGCCATGGCTGCTGCTAAATAGGATATAGTAGTGTCGCCTGCCCCCGATACATCATATACTTCTCTCACTTGCGAATCGACGAAGAAAGGAACATGCTTTTCTCCTACTAACACCATGCCGCGGGCGCCACAAGTGCACAGCACATATTTACACTCACATCTAACTCGTAGCGTCTCCGCAGCTTCTATAATCTCTTGGTCTGTCTGGGCAGGCATACCTGTCAACTCCCTTATTTCTTTCAGGTTTGGTTTAAGTAAGTATGCACCTTTATATTTTTCTATATGCGAATCTTTCACATCGATGATGACTGGTATGCCATGTTCCTTAGCCATGTGAATAACTCCCTGTGTGAAGTTATACGTCAATAGACCCTTTAGATAATCAGACAACAGTATTAGATGATAACAATCTATTTCTTTCTCCAATTGATTTAGCATCTTTTGGCATATTTCTTCATTTATGGGGTCCGTATCCTCTACGTCCAGCCGCAACACTTGTTGGTTGTTGTCAGCCAAGAATCTTGTTTTAATGGTTGTGTGTCGTTCTGTCTCCCAAGTCAGGCTAATATTGATATCTTTTTGTTTGAAGTATTCTACTAGTTGTTTTCCTGCTTCATCATGCCCTATGATGGACATCATCGTCACTTTTTGGTTGGCCGCTACAAGGTTAGCTGCCACGTTTGCTGCTCCACCCAGCACACTCCTTTCTGTTTTTTTACGAAAAACAGGCACCGGAGCCTCAGGCGAGATTCTATTGACGGCCCCGACATAATATTTGTCAAGCATCACGTCACCGATGACGAGGATGGATTTCTTCTTTAATTTTCCAAGTTCAACCATTGTTTACTTATTTTTAATACTATTTATAATTTTACTTGTTACATTAAATAATCCAAACTGATATAGTAGCCTTTTTACTTTAAACCTAATCGGAAGAAAATCGGTAAAGAGTTTTTCTGAAGATTCATTGTCAAAAGAATAACGTTTGAAGAAATCTGAACGGCGAGGGTTTTCTGTAACGGAACACCATAGCATATTATTGACACTTCCAATGGTTCTATAATCCGTGGGGATAACCTTGCCGCATAATTTGTTAATAATCTTATCTCCCTTTTCATTCATAGCAAAAACGCAGGAACAACCGTTATTACCAGCTTCTGATGTTGATTTGTAATAATCGCCCACAATAATGTCTGCGGCGTTTTGGTCTGCCTTATATTGGCAGTGATAGCATGAATGACGCAAATAGAGGTCATCTGTAAATAAAAATATGTAGGGATCACTGAGGAATGTAGGCATGCCTACGTTCCTTAGATTTGTAGAAGTCTGTGATTTTTTAACACTGCCATTATTATCTGGTTTGAAATTAAATTTATATCTTACATACGAAGTGCTGTAGCCTTTGTAACTTTTATCTCGCATATTTACGTCTACAAGAAGTCCTTTATATTTCTTCTCTAGAACATTTTTCCATCTATTCCATACGCCTGGTGACGGAACGCCATGGCATATTAAGCAAATAGAAATCAAGTTGCTTTTGTCTATTTTACCCAAAAAGGAATTTAGACCGGCTGTCTGACATGGTGTACCACAGAACGCTACTTTTCGTCCTTCTCTTAAAAATTTACGGATTTGCTTATAGCAATCTTGCATATTGCTCTGCACATACTTAGAACTCTGCATTTCGTGCATTTCCTTAGTATTGTCTGTGAGTATGTGTACTGCTTCCATCTTGTCATTCCAAACACAACCACATACAATTCCCTTTTCCTCTAAGACTTTTTTATATACGTCATAAACGAGTCCTCCAGAAGCGGAATCCTTTCTTCGTTGATCATAAGAGAAATGTTAGCGTCCAATTTTGACGTGTAGTATAGGGAAAGCCGCTT
>HF993212.1 GCA_000436795.1 Bacteroides sp. CAG:1076 | reverse complement strand
TTTCTAATCTATTGGAAAGGGACAAAGTTTGAAATTTCTGTTGTTATCATACCATTTTCAGAAATAAAGAATTTTGTCCCGTTCTCTAATATACAGTAACTTTCAAAAACTGCAATGTAAGAGAAACTGTAAATGATGGTTATATCTAAATCTGATAGGGCATAGTTCCAAGCCAAACAGATTGCGATAACGTAATTAGCCCTACATTAATGCAAGCGTAAGAAAATTATCTTTTTAAAAAGGCATAATACGGCTTGTAGTTTATGATATGTGCGATTTTGAAGCAAATTTATCCTCACAGATACCGCTATAATTGCAAATGAATCACTAATTTTGTGGACTAATTAACTAAAAACACAATAGATATGGAAGATATGTTCTCTTTAGGCAATGTTGGATTATGGAGAATGGCAAGCAATGGCTATATGTCTCTAACTGGAGAAGTGGGTGAATTATTCATTACCAAAATTTTAGGAACTATCATTCTTAAATTGAAATATAAAGATATTGTTTACGCAGTTTCAAAAAACGCAAATGAAAGATATTTTAGAGTACCAACCTCGGAAGGTGGATATTTCTTCTACTTTGACAGCTTTAATGAATTAAAAGAGACTATTGAAAAGAATAAATAACAATCTGATTTTTTTAAAAGTTCGCAGTATTTGCGGACTTTTTTTATATCCATTATGAAGATAGATACTTCTTTCATTCATTACTTAGTCAGACAACATAACCCATATACCTTATAATCTCTAATAGAATTACATCTTTCAATCCGCAGAATCTACGGGTACTTTTTTCGGGAAGAAATCTTCTTATAGTCCCCGTTCAAAAAAAGTACCTGCTTAATAGCTAATACTGAAATACCTTGAAAATATAGTTGAAACTGATATACTCAGATTCCCTACTACCTCTCTTTAACTATTAAATCCTATCCTTGTTCAATAAAAATATGAATTATGAAACTTTATTGTGGAATATTTGCAAGCGATAAACTATTAATATATATCTTTGCAGTAAATATTTATAAGAGGTGTTTATCAGTATGATAAGAGTTCCCACACCTTATTTTTTATCCGCTTTCTTCGGGGAATTGGGAAGCAAAATATTAAAATTTAATATGAAAACAACTCGTTTAGGGAGCTATCTAGAAACTTTTTTAAGTCAGTTCAAGTTTTGGGCAGAAAAATACGATATTCCGTATTTCTCATTTGGGTTTGAACCAATAGAAGAAGATAGAAGAATAAACTATCTAATAGACTTTGATAATCATCAAGTCTTTAAAGATGCAACTTCTGCGGCATATTTTGCAGTTCAAAACAATAAATTAGGATATAGCAATTTTGTCCTTTTTACAAGAGAAAATGCTAAAGACTTATTAGGTGTAGTTGTTGAAAATCCTTCAAATGTCTTCAAATCCACAATATCATCAATTAACATGTTTAATGGCGTGCCAATAAAAAATATTGTAAATAAAGAATCGGTCTGTCTTATTGTGTTTAACTATTAAATATCATATATAACTTATACTAAATCAATATGGATTCACTAATAGCTTGTTATCTTGACGATGATAAAGAACGTTTAATTGATAGTATCATCGTACATTTTAAGTCACTTCCAATGTACTCATGTTTTCATATATCCAAATTACATGATGACAGATGTACCTATATATTAATAACTGACCAAGATGGAGATATGATAAATAGATTTTCTTTCTACGGCTATTATGGTAAACTTAACTCTATAGCCATCTATGGACTGTCGTTACAAAGATATCTAAAAGAAATAAAATCTTCAATGACTATCTTCGGAATACCTGTAAAAAGAATATTTGACGAGAAAGATTATTTAGATATCTATGTCGATTAAATCAAAGACCGCCATACAAATTAAGATAAATATTTATAGAAAGAACATTTATATTTATGGCTTATCTATTGTCTTTGAAAATAAATATAAATACATTCCAAAAACTTTTCTAATATGCAATGAAATAATTGGAGATGAAGCCAAATAGCTAATAAAAAAAATATTGACTGTAATTATATAATAACCTACCAATCTATCACAGAAAGTAATGTTTATGCTATCACATCAGATTAACTTATTTGTGTAACGAAATCCCCTATTAAAATATGGCATTAATCTTTGGGGATTCCCTATACATAGATTGTTATGCACTCATATTGAAAACAATAAGCTATTCAAATTTTGAGATAAAATATTGTCAAACCGCTATAGGAACTACCATGAAATTCTATTTGCTTATATTAAAGAATGCAACCTTGATTCCACTCAGCCAAATGACATTATATAAAATTAATATGGACAAATTATCAATAAAACTAAATAGAGAACCTTTTTAAATATAAAATACCATGAATTTTACTTTTGATATTGAACTGGATTGTGAAGTTGCTAAACGTTTATCAAAAGACAGAAGTAAAAATTTTAACGAGTTAATAAAAAAAAGCTCAATTCTTTATAAAGAAAAGTTTAACGACCTTACTCCTCCTAATGAGTTATATAAACAAATAGCCATTAACGCTAAAGAAGATATTATCAAATGGTATCCCTGGAATTTAAAGGATGAGGATGCTATAACTGTATGCCTTAGTCCATATTGTGACGCTGCTATTATAGCCAACTTATCAACTGATTTTGATACATTATTCAAAGAATCATTTAAATATTATATTGAAAATATAATCTAGTTCGTTGAAATAACTCGATATCGTAATATTATCAAAGTGTATCCTTAATTTAACATATAGTTGATATATTCTATATAACTGATATTGCTTGAATTTTATAATAAGTTCGAAAGCCCCTAATCAAAAGATTGAAGAAAACTTTTATTCATGAGATTTGCATTGATTTTAATATGTTTTAAGGAATAGGATGATAAAAAGTCCACAAGACCTATTTTAGACTTTGATATCTAACTTTGTTTATAAAGTTATTTCTAAATTTTCATAGAAAACAATAACATCCCAAATGGAAGCAATAGATTTAGGATTATCTGTTAAATGGGCAGACAAAAATTTAGATGCAAATTCTCCTACGGATGCAGGAGGACGATATGCTTGGGCGGAACTATCTTCTAAAGATAAATACACTTGGGAGAATTATATAGATTGGAAATGCTCAGGAAAGTTTGGCCCTTTTAAAGAATATCATTTTCGAAGAGAAATACATCAAATAGAATCTTTTGACGATGCTATTACTTTTAGGTATGGCAAACCTTGGAGAATACCAACAGCAAATGAATTTAAAGAATTAATAAACAAATGTCGATGGGTTAAGGCAATAGAAAATAACATTGCTGGATATAGAATATATGGGAATAATGGTAACTCTATCTTTTTGCCCACCGATAATGTTGAATCTTATTGGAGTGCAACCCGCATGAATGAACCACAACATGCGATTGTTCTTGACATCCATTATAAGAATGTTCAGTTGTTTTATCGTTCACGATTTTATGGCTTTAATCTTAGAGGAGTATATTAAATTCTATCTACAAGCTGATATTCTGTTAATTTTCTAAAGATATTATAATGAACGCAACTTGACTATATACAAACATAAGCATAAACTAATTATGAAAAAAACATTTGCCATTGTAGGTTGCATAGTTACTATCACAGCTTGTACACCCACTCAACAAAAAGTAGAACAATCATCTACTATCATAGATAGCACCTTACAAATAAAGATAGATTCTATCTTACAAAACAGGCTGTCCGAGCTTGATGCTACATCAGGACAAGTCATTGTAATGGAAGTGCAGACAGGAGAAATAAAAGCCTCTGCTGGTACAGAACTAAAGCCACAAGAATCTGGCTTGATACGTACCGCTTCACTGTTGGCAGCACTGGAAACAAAGACTATTCAGCTTTCTGATACTGTAGACGTAGGTAATGGTACTTTAATTATAGGTAAAGATACCCTACTCGACCATAATTGGTACAGGGGAGGATATGGAAAGATTACCATACAACAAGGATTCGGACTTTCTTCAAATATTGCCAACTATAAAACTGCCAAGCATACATTTAAGGATGCACAGGCTTTTGCAAAAGCACTTACAAAGTATGGCTATCAAGTGAAAGATACCAGTCTTGTCTATAATCCTTCGGGATATGGAGTGTTCACTACTCCTTTGCAGAATCTGACTTTTTATAATGCCATAGCACAAGGTACTATTGGTGATAAAGCAGCTGTCAATAATATTAAGCGAGCACTGGAATATACAGTAACGGATGGATTGGCTAAACCAGCCATGTCTGATAAAGTAAAAATAGCTGGAGCAACAGGAACAATACAACTTCCAAATGGTCAATATGCAGTAGAGTTCTGTGGCTATTTCCCTGCCGATAATCCTCAATACAGCATAATTGTGTCCATCAACAAGAAAGATAAACCTGCAAGCGGTGGACTAATGGCTGGAACTGTGTTCAAACAAATTGCAGAGTTTTTAATGGCAACAAATGATAAGAAATGAAACTACTATTAATCATAATGTTTGAGCTGTTTATACCGCAGTTCTGCATGCCTAACGTCTTTACAGAGAATAAAGAACTATGCCTCAAAACTTTTAAAGAATATCTTGAAGTTGGACAGAGAAGAAAAGAAGCGACAGAATTTATTAAATTAATGCTCAAATATTCAGATGAGAGTAAGGCTGAAAAAGAAAGGTCATGGAAGTGGTACCAAGCTAATACAGTACATGTTGATTCTGTTATGCAGCATTGCATAGAATTGACAGAACAAGGAGAAAGTAAACAACTTTTAAATTTACTGGTTGCTGAACGTGAAAACATTTATGCGCATCCTAATAATTCTATCTCTAACTGTTGGGATTTACATTCTGTGTATGCCATGCTATATTCTATCTACATAAAGGATGATAAAGATTACTATACAAAAATTGCAGAATTAGCAGAATATTCTCGTATGCAGATTGAAGTCTATCAAAAGAGCAATGAAAAGCAGCATGTCCTTTATAAACAGGTCTTAAATGAGTTACTGCAAATATACAAGACATTACAAAATCAAGAAAAAATAAAAGAAGTTGAGAATATTATCAACAGCTTGAATTAGTTAGTCCAGAAACAACAAAAGCCAACCTACCCAGTTACTCGGATAAGTTGGCTTTTTCAGTTCTAAAACATAACATATATATTAACTTATACGATTATACAGATATACCTTGAATACTCAAAATGAAATATAGCTATTTTTCAAAGGTAGATTTTAAAGAAATAATAATCAGATATACCCATTAAATAATTCTACACCACTACCAGACAATAACTTGGATATACAATTTGTGAATAATTTTGAGTAATAGAGAAACTCATATAATACAGTCAAATACAATATCATTCAATAGAGAAAAAAGTTACTGAAACAGCCTTAACTATAAGAGTAATTCATTGCATAGGAAAGCTATATTGAGTAACTTTGTGATGCAGGGCAAGACTGCAAAGAGATTATTAATTTATTGTCAAATATCTTGGTTTATTTTTAAAAGTCAACTAAGACGTCAACTGTAAAACAATTACTTTATAAAAGACACTGATAATCAAGACTGTCAAGAGCATAATAACCAAAGTCTGGGGGGCGTGTGGTCGCTGGTTGGTAGTGTAAAATAAACTGTGTCACGCATTATTTCCTATTAG
>HF993211.1 GCA_000436795.1 Bacteroides sp. CAG:1076 | reverse complement strand
TTGGGCAAATTCCTCGACTTCGAATCGGATGCCCCGAACCGTGCAGAACTGGTAAACAACTACGACTGGATGAAAGACTTCTCTTTCCTTGACTTTGCCCGTACGGTAGGTAAACATATTACCGTAAACTATATGATGGCGAAGGAATCGGTTCAGAAACGCTTGAACGGAGAAGCACGCGACGGTCTTTCATTTACAGAATTTACTTATCAGTTGTTGCAAGGATATGACTTCCTGCATCTGTATGAAACAAAGAACTGTAAACTTCAGTTAGGTGGTTCCGACCAGTGGGGAAACATTACAACGGGAGCTGAACTGATTCGCCGTACCAACGGAGGTGAAGTATTTGCTCTGACATGTCCGCTGATTACAAAAGCCGACGGAGGTAAGTTCGGTAAAACAGAATCAGGAAACATCTGGCTCGACCCGCGATATACATCTCCTTATAAGTTCTATCAGTTCTGGCTGAACGTTAGCGATGATGATGCCAAACGTTATATCAAGATTTTCACTTCTTTGCCTAAAGAAGAAATCGAAGCACTGACTGCTGAACATGAACAGGCTCCGCACCTGCGTGTATTGCAGAAACGTCTGGCTAAAGAAGTTACTATCATGGTTCACTCGGAAGCAGACTATGAAGCTGCGGTAGAAGCTTCGGGAATCTTGTTTGGTAACGCTACTTCGGATGCTCTGAAAAAACTGGACGAAGATACATTGTTATCGGTATTCGAAGGTGTACCACAGTTTGAGGTCGCAAAAACTGAAATTGAAGCTGGTATCAAGGCTGTAGACCTGTTTACTGAAAAGGCTGCTGTATTTGCTTCAAAAGGAGAAATGCGTAAACTGGTTCAGGGTGGAGGTGTTTCACTTAATAAGGAAAAACTGACTGCCTTCGACCAAGTAATCACCGCTGCCGACTTACTGGATGAAAAGTATCTGTTGGTTCAGCGTGGCAAAAAGAATTATTATTTGCTGATTGCAAAATAATGATATAAATAAACAGACAAAAGAATATTACGTAATCCCTCGCCCCTATCGGGTGAGGGATTTTTTTGTCCGTACGGATAAAAAAGAAAAGTCTTAACAGAAAAGTAACTTCTTATACATCACTACGTAACAGCAAGCATCTACTTTTAGGTAGTTTTTAAAAAGGGATGCATTATGGATATTATCGCTGGGAAATATGCTATTTCGTATACACCGGAAGGCAATTATTACGCTTACCTGCTGACGCACGAACAGTGCTGTGCTTATGGAGAAAGCGAAGAAGAGGCTCTGGAAAACCTGGAAGTAATGGAAGAAGAGTTTCTGGAAGAGATAAACGAATTGTATCAAGAAGCTATGGCATAAAATCTTTTATCATGAAAAACTTATTATCGGACGACCGGATAAAAGCGTATTTTGTCTTTCTGGTCATGATTTTTATTTCTTCACTGTATCTTTTTTATTTAGGATACAAACTTTATCAATACGGACATTAAACTGACGCATTATGGAATCACGACGTTATTTTCGCACTATCGTACTTTCTGATATTCATTTAGGTACTTCTCACTCAAAGGTGGAACAGGTATGCAACCTGCTGAGTACAACCGACTGCGACCGACTGATACTGAACGGGGATATTATTGACGGATGGAGTTTGCAGAAATTCGGCTCTGGGAAATGGAAGCCTCAGCATACACGCTTTTTCAAAATCATCATGAAGATGATGGAAAATTGTGGTACGGAAGTCATTTATATAAGAGGGAACCACGATGATTTTATTGATAATCTGGCTCCGCTGAAGTTTGCCACACTGAGTATCGTGAAGGAGTATATGCTGGAAAGTAACGGCAAGCATTATTTTGTAACTCACGGAGATGTGTTCGATAAGGTCACTACGCAAATGAAATGGCTCGCTAAGCTGGGAGATATCGGATATACACTGTTACTCTGGCTGAACAGTCAGTACAACCGCTGGCGTATCAAGCAGGGAAAACCCTACTATTCGCTTTCGCAGGAGATTAAGCAGAAAGTTAAATCGGCCGTTTCATACATTTCCGACTTCGAAAAAGTATTGGCCGAATTTGCCCGTAAACGGCAATGTGACGGGGTGATATGTGGGCATATCCATCACCCGGAAAACAAAATGATAGGAGGAATACATTACCCGAATTCAGGAGACTGGGTAGAAACCATGTCGGCACTGACGGAAGATGAGAACGGCAACTGGAATATTCTGTATTATACTCCTGATATGGCAAATGAAAATGAAGATATGGAAGACAACAATATGGTATTAACACTTATCCCTGCTGCATCATGAAAGTTTTATTTATTGTTCAAGGAGAGGGCAGAGGCCATCTGACTCAAGCCATCGCAATGGAAAGACTGCTTACAAATCATGGTTATCATGTAACGGAAGTACTGGTTGGAAAAAACTTGTCGAAGCGACTGCCAGGTTTCTTTACACGCAACATACAGGCACCGATTAAACAATTTTCCAGCCCTAATTTTCTACCTACCCGCTCGAATAAACGTGCCAATATACCTTACAGCCTGTTATATAACTTACTGAAATTACCTGAATACGCTGAAAGCATGCGCTTCATTCATCAACGTATCAAAGAAAGTCAGGCAGATATTGTAATCAACTTCTACGAGCTGCTGACCGGATTTACATATTTTCTGTTCCGCCCGTCTGCACCGCTGGTATGTATCGGACATCAATATCTGTTTCTCCACAAAGATTTCCAGTTGCCGGCTTCCATCAACAAAACGGAACTGTTTCTCCTGAATATGTTCAGCCGACTGACGTCGTTAGGTGCATCGAAACGTCTTGCCCTGTCGTTCCGTTCCATGAATCCGGATAAAAAACGGAATATCTTTGCAGTCCCTCCTTTGTTAAGACAGGATATTTTCTATCAGGAAGTTTCTCAACATAATTACATTCATGGCTATATGGTCAACGCCGGATTTGCAGAAAATGTATATGAATGGCACAAGAAATGTCCGGAAGTACAACTCCGCTTTTTCTGGGACAGATGGGAAGAAGAACCCGTAAAGAGAATAGACGATACATTATCGTTTTATCAACTGGACGACACACTCTTCTTACGGCAAATGGCCGGATGTAAGGCGTATGCCAGTACAGCAGGATTTGAATCTATTTGTGAAGCAATGTATTTCAGAAAACCAATCTTGATGGTACCGGCACATATCGAACAGGAATGCAACGCATACGATGCCATGCAAAACGGGGCAGGAATAATAGATAACAATTTCAATCTGGAGCGTTTGCTGGAATTCACAAAGACCTATCAGCCGAACGTTAAATTTACCTACTGGGTACAGTCGGCCGAAAGTATTATTCTGAATGAACTGGAAAGTCTGGTCCCTACACATTTCGAAGAACAAATGTATATGGTAGAAGAATTTATATAAAATATCAAAAATCTCTTCTTTTGTCATACGCTTGTAACATTTATTTTTTTTCTTTACAAAAAATATGTTTCCTATGGCACAGAAGAAAAAAGAACTTCCTTATTTGGAAAGAGATATCAGTTGGATGTACTTTAACCGCCGCATTTTACAGGAAGCGGCGCGCCCACATGTTCCCTTACTGGAACGTATGACATTCCTGGGAATTTACTCAAACAATCTGGATGAATTTTTCAGAGTCCGTATGGCTACGCAGAACCGTATTGCCGAATGTTCGGACAAATCAACAGTAAAAGAGAGTGAACATGCTAAAAAGCTGATCAAGCAAATCAGCAAACAAAATACGGAATATACCAAGGTGTTTGAACAAGCTATCCATCAAACTACCGAGGATTTGAAAAAAGAAAATATATTTTTGATATCGGACAAGGAAGTTTCTCCCGAACAGCTGGAATTTATCCGCTCATACTACAAAGAGAAACTGAGTGGTTCCATTATCCCTATCTGGTTTTCTGCCATCCGGTATTTCGACTTCGAAAACGATGAGAATATCTATCTGGCTGTAAAAGTCAGCCGGCAGCAGGGTAACAAACAAATTGCCGATTACGCATTCCTTGAATTGCCAGTCAATATTTGCGGACGCTTCATCCGCCTGCCGGACAACGAAGAAAAGAGTTACCTGATTTATCTGGATGACGTCATCCGCTGTTGTCTGCCTTTGGTTTTCGAAGGATTAGGATTTACCGACTTTCAAGCATATGCCTTCAAGTTTACCCGCGACGCTGAAATGGAAATAGACAATGACCTGCGGACAGGTACATTGCAGAAAATATCGAAAGGAGTAAAGAGCCGTCGCCGCGGAGAACCGTTGCGTGTAATTTACGACTCATGCATGCCCAAGGATATGTTAAGACGGGTATTGAAGAAAATGGATCTGGATGCTCTGGATACGGTAATAGCCAGCGGACGCTACCAGAATCACAAGGATTTTATGAAATTTCCCGACTGTGGACGAAGCAACCTGAAGTATCCGCAATGGCCGTCAATCCTGAAGAAAGAACTGGACGGCGAAGACAGTCTGCTGGAAAAAATTCAGAAGAAAGACCGATTTATACACGTACCTTTCCACAATTTTGATTCGTTTATCAGAGTACTTCAAGAAGCTGCTGTAAACAAGCAGGTGCAAAGCATCAAGATCACACTTTACCGACTGGCCAAGGAATCGAAGGTTGTTAAAGCCCTAATGGCCGCAGCACGCAACGGGAAAAAGGTAACTGTGGTGATTGAGCTGCTTGCCCGATTTGATGAGGCTTCCAACATCAACTGGTCCAAAAAGATGCAGGATGCCGGTGTAAACGTAATATTCGGTGTAGAGGGACTGAAGGTACATTCTAAGATTACTCACATCAAAATGAAAAAGGGACCCGACATCGCCTGTATCAGTACCGGCAATTTCCACGAAGGCAATGCACGTATGTATACAGACTGTATGCTGATGACAGCGGCTCCACGTATCGTGAAGGATGTTCATCAGGTATTCGACTTTATCGAACGCCCTTATAGTCCGGTGAAGTTCAAGGAACTGCTTGTTTCGCCCAACGAAATGAGAAACAAGTTTGTAAGCCTGATTAACAACGAAATCAAAAATAAGAAAGCAGGAAAAGAAGCCTATATCAAAATCAAGATTAACCATATAACCGATCCATTGATGGTAAACAAGTTGTATGAGGCATCTCAGGCTGGAGTAGACATCCAACTGGTGGTAAGAGGTAACTGCTCCCTTATAACCGGTATAGAAGGCATAAGCGATAATATTCACATAAATGGCATCATCGACCGGTACCTGGAACATTCACGAATCTTCATATTTGCTTCGGGAGGAGAAGAAAAAGTATTCATCGGATCGGCCGACTGGATGCCACGTAACTTGAATAACCGTATAGAAGTAATCACCCCGGTATACGATCCTGCCATCAAGGAGGAAATGAAACTCATCGTAGAATACGGATTCAAAGATACCTTGCAGGGACGTATTGTTGACGGAAGTGGTAAAAACTTGTTCAGAGAAACGGAAGGAGAAGAACCATTCCGTTCTCAAGAAGCATTATACAATCACTACTTAGCAGAAAACATATAAAATATGAACGAAAGCGAAACTCGAAAAACGAACTATGCTGCTATCGATATAGGATCGAATGCAGTACGTCTACTGATAAAGGAAATTGAGGAAAAGCAAGGCGAAACTCATTTCTCTAAGGTACTGATGCTACGTGTCCCGCTCCGGCTGGGATTCGATGTGTTCAAGATTGGAAAAATCTCGGAAAAGAAAGAAAAGAACATGATTCGCCTGATGAAGTCTTTCCGTTACCTGATGAAAATCTACGATGTAAAGCATTGCCGTGCATGTGCTACATCGGCTATGCGAGATGCAAAGAATGGACTGGAAATCATCAAGCAGATTGAAAAAAAGACAGATGTACATATCGATATAATCGACGGACAGGAAGAAGCAAAAATAATCTACAATAATCACGTAGAACACATGGAAGATCAAGAGGGAAACTACATGTATGTCGACGTGGGAGGTGGCAGTACGGAAATCAACCTGCTATCACAAGGACAGCTGGTGTGCAGCCGTTCGTATAACATTGGTACAGTACGTATTCTGAACAATGCTGTACAAGACAGTGAATGGGAACGCCTGAAAACAGATTTAGCCGAACTGGCCAAATCGTATCCGGGAACAAATATTATCGGTTCTGGAGGTAATATAAACAAGCTATACCGCCTTGTTGAAAAGAAGAACAAGAAAAAAATGACAATGCAAGTTTCTGTGCTACAGGAATTGCATGCCCGACTGAAAGCACTTTCAGTGGAAGAACGCATGGAACAGTTCGGGTTAAAGCCTGACCGTGCCGACGTAATTGTTCCAGCCGGTGACATTTTTCTCACCATCGCAGAGATTATCGGGGCTACTTACATTCATGTACCGGTAATCGGTTTGTCCGACGGAATCATTGATGAGCTTTATATCCAGAATAAAAATAACTGATCCCAGCAAAGGACGGTTACAAATAAAAAAGTGGCACCGAAATTGAATCCGGCGCCACTTTTTTATTGCAGAAAAATTAAATTATTTGTTGTCAATCTCTTTCAGCAGTTCGTCCACCGCTGCTTTCAACTGCGTATCTTCACCCTTCACAATGGTTTCGGGAGCATTCAATACATAAACATCTGGATCGAGCTGTGTATTCTCCAGGTAGCTGCCGTCGGGCAGGCGATAGCCCACTACAGGAATACCGAATACCAGTGTCGGGTCTTGCATTCTTACCCAGTTCACACTGGTCATGGTTCCCGGTACAGGAGCACCTACCAGCTTGCCCAGGTTACAATGCTTGTATACCCATGGTGTACCGTGTGCATTCGAGTAGTTCGCTTCACACTGCAACATGATGGAAGGCTTGTTCCAGCGACGGCTTGGCATATCGCATGCTTCACGCCCGCGAATCACCTGTGTAAAGTATTTCTTTCCGCTGAACAATACTTCTATATCTTCGTGCAAACGGCCACCTCCGTTGAAACGGGTATCGATGACGATACCTTCGCAGTTATTGTATTTACCCAAGATATCGGAATAGATGGTACGGAAACTTTCGTCGTCCATCGATTCGATATGTACATATCCCAGACGGCCATTCGACCATTTTGCCACATCGGCAGCACGCTGTTTTACCCAACGCTGGTACAACAAATAACTAAATGTTCCCTGGCTAATCGGACGTACCACTTCATCCCAGCGTTCCTTGGTCTGCGGATCATACAGCGATACCAGTACTTTCTTGCCTGTCTTGCCGTTCAGCAGCGCAGCATAATCTTCATCGGCCTTGATAGCTTCGCCGTCGATCTTTTCAATAATAGTTCCGACTTTGACACGGGTAGTCTTACGGTCGAACGGACCTTTCTCAACAACTTCGGCAATGCGCAAGCCGTCGCCCGTATAGTCCCAGTCATACAATACTCCTAAATCGGCAGTCGATTCCGTTTTCAAGTCCGGATAAAAGCGTCCACCAGTATGAGATACATTCAGTTCCCCCAGCAGCTCACTCAGCATTTCAGCATAATCGTAGTTATTGTTGATGTGCGGCAAGAACTTACGGTAAGTATCAGTCATAGCATCCCAGTCCACTCCGTGCATGTTCACATTATAGAAACGAGCCTTTTCCTCACGGTACATATTATCGAACATGTATTCACGTTCTTCGGAAGGCAACAGTTTCATGCTGGCAGTATAAGTGATCGGCTTCAGGCTTTCCGACGAAGCATCCATTTTCTGCATGGTACCTCCGCCCAGAATAAAGAAGTTCTTACCCTCTTTATCCATTTCCATATTCGCCCATTTTGCATCCATCTTATGCAACAGCTTGGTGTCGTGTTTGCGGAGATCCATCTTCCACAAATCGTATCCACCTTCGAAAGCCGACAGGTAATACAGTTTCTCACCGTCTTTCGAGATAATGGCCGAAGCTAAGTCAGAAGAATTCGGAGTCAGACGGATGATACGGTCTTCAATACCTTCCGTTTCTACCACAATATCCTTCACCTTCTTTTCGTCCTTGGCATCCTTATCGTCCGATTTTTTGTCTTTCTTAGAAGCCTTATCATCCTTTTGGGCAGCTTTTTCCTGCTCCTTTTCCAGTTCCTTCTGCAATTCGTAATCCTCCTTGCTCAGGCGGAACTTATCGTATGCATCCTGATTGAGGAAAGCAATCATCACATCGTTCAGCGAACCCCATGAAGCATGATTACGCATACCGTAACGCTCGGTAATGAACAAGATGGCATTTCCATCCATCACCCAGCGCGGAGAGTCACTGATATAACCACTGTTCGTCAGGTTAATAATCTGTCCCTTTCCGTCGGCACTGACCAAACCTATATCCGAATACGGATCGTGCTTGTTGCCGATAAACACAAGCGTAAACCACTTGCCGTCGGGCGACCAGGAGTAATCAAATCCTCCCGAGCGCGTATACCAGGTAGAACCATCCGTTACCTGACGAATCTGCTTGGTAGCCAGATTGACCACCATCAGACGGTTGCGGTCTTCGATGAAAGCCACTTCCTTTCCATCGGGTGAGAACTGCGGATAATCGCGTTCCAACGTTTTAGAGGGTACTAATGGTTCCTCTTCTATCAGAGTAGCATTCGGGAAGTTCAGGTCTTCCTTCCGGCTGATCTTGGCAATATACAAATCACGCTTTCCCCCTCTCTCGCTGGAGTAAACCAACGAACGGTTGTCCGCACCAAATGAAACGCCCCGTTCTGCTTCAGGAGTATGTGTAATCTGCTTGGTTGTTCCATATTCTACAGAAGTCACAAACACTTCTCCACGTACAATAAAGGCCACCTGTTTTCCATCAGGGGAAACAACCGCTTCGGAAGCTCCCCGAGTAAAGGTATAGGAAACTGGTAATTCCTCATCATCGCGTACCAGAGAGATAGCTACTTTCTCCGGCTTACCACCGACCGACTGCGTATAAATCTCGCCATCGTAGGTATAACAGAGCGTACCGTCGGCTCCCATTGAAAGGAATCTCACCGGATTGGTTTTGAACGAAGTAACCGGCTGTATATTCTTCGGATCATCGATCGGGAAAGAATATACATTGAATGAGCCACCGTTACGTTCGCTCAAGAAGTAAACCTGCTTGCCGTCAGGACTCAACACCGGATTACGGTCTTCGCCCGGTCTGGCCGTCAAATTGGTATGTTTACCTGTTTTTACATCGTATCTCCATACATCGCGGGTAATGGACGAGGTATGATGCTTACGCCATTCGCTCTCCACTCCCTTCTGATCCTGATACAAGAAGAAATCACCCGACGGAGCATAGCTGATCATCTCAGCCGGCGTTCCTAACATCTGCTGTGTACGTCCGCCGTCTACCGGTACCTTATAAACCTCGGTCATAGCCGACTTTGGGAAAAGCGCGCTCGAAGCCGGATCCTGAATGGAAGCGGAGAAAACGACATATTTCCCATCAGGAGTAAAAGCTGAAGGAATTTCTGAAGCAGAGTGAGTAGTCAGACGCTTTGCCGCACCTCCGTCGGCAGGCATTACAAACAAATCGAAATTACCAAAGCGATCGCTGGCAAAAGCAATCTGTTTACCGTCGGGCGACCATACCGGATTCGATTCATACGATTCCTGACTGGTCAAGCGCACAGCTTCTCCCCCCGAAGTTTTCACTTTATAAATATCCCCTTTATAGCAAAAGGCTATTTCCTTACCATCGGGAGAGATTGTTACATCACGCAACCAAAGCGGAGTCACCGCAAAGGCAGAAAAAGAACTCGCTCCCAAAGCAAGAGTTACTAACAATTTCTTCATGAATTAATATTTTTGGTTTCCGCAAAGATAGCGATTAAAGCATGAAGAGAAAAAAAAGTGAAAAATAATTTGGATTATATTGACGAAAACATTTATCTTTGCAACGTTTTCTGAGGAAAACAAATAAAGTTTGGACTATGGTGTAATGGCAGCACAACAGGTTTTGGTTCTGTTTGTCCAAGTTCGAATCTTGGTAGTCCAACGGAAACTCTACAGAAAAGCCCTGAAAGATAATTCTTTCGGGGCTTTTTCTATATAAAAACTCAAAGGGTACACATTCCAATCGGAATATATACCCTTCTCCAAAATGCTTTTACAACTAAATCTCTAAAAATATATTTTCAAACGAGCCTATACTTAATCAAAATAATTCCTGAGGAAGTTTCCCATCCGCGAACTTATATTCCACACCCAACAAATGCATAACATAAGGAGCAATATCTATCTGGCGCATGGTTTGTATCTCTTTTCCTTTATCTGATACACTACATCCATATACCATGAAACAAGTGGGGTCAATCCCTGAGAAATAACCGTGAGAACCACCTTCCTTTACAAGAACATCGGCGCCCGTACGGTTTGTAGAGACACTGATTCCAGCAATCGGCTCTAATGCTAAAGCCACTTTAGGATCTCCCCCCATTGCAGTCAATTCTTTTTGAGATACGACCTTGAACAAGCTGCGCGTTTCAACAGGAAGATTCTGTATGATATTCTCAACCTTTTCAAGAGTCTTTTTATCATTAGAATCACGAAGGTATAAAAACATCACCGAACCATTTCCATGAAAACAAGCTTTCCAGTCGCCTCCAGGCTTTTCACTCAATAATCCCGCATGAGTAAGCCAGACATTTGGAGCAATTACCCGATTTATATCAGAAAAGCCATGATCGCCACATACGATAATCGTTGTACTATCCATACGATGCGTTTGCTTTAAGTTCTCCACAATTAAACCAATTGCATGGTCCGCACTCGCAACAGCCATTCGAGTACGTTCCGACTGCATACCTGTAGCATGCTGGGCATAGTCTGTCGTTATCAAATGAATCGTCATCAGATTAGGATGATATTTATTCATTATATAATTAGCCATATGTGCTGTACGGGCATCGCGGGTAATGGAACCAGCCCCAAAAGTCAAATGGTCTAACCGTCCAACTGCATTTTCTTCAAGTTCATCCAATATACCCGACGGAGTACAAACGGGCTTAATAAAATCCAACTGATTGGCTACACGCTTTACAGACCAATATTCCGGAATGTTATAATCAATCCAACGCGATTTAGTCGATACTGGCCAAAACAAGGAAGCTGTAGTAAAACCAGATTCTTTAGCAGCCTGCCAGATAGTTGGAACCTTTATACTATCTGCATACCAATAACTCACCACAGAATCTTTGTTGAAAACAAACGGAGCGTTATAAAAGATACGATGATGAACAGGAAGAGCTCCCGTCACAATACTGGTATGTGACGGATAAGTAGCTGTAGGAGGTACACCTTTTACTTTATCCACAAAAAGACCTTCTCGTTTCATCATCTTTAAATAAGGTGAAGGCATTTCCGGATCAGTTACCATCCCTGCATGCATTCCGTCAATCGTTATCAATATGACATATTTCGAATTATCGGCAACTGCATCCGACAACCATCCCAAACAGAACAGAATGACAGTAAACAATCTATAGTTCAAACTATTAATTAAAGAACGGCACAACATATTCAGATGATTTATTTTCTACAATAACCTTATTCATATTATAACGGATGGTTACCTTTTTAGTCGTTTCATCCATTGTAAAGTCATCCATACCCTGGTTCAATGGAATAAACGAAGGAATAAGAGCCTCCATATACGGCTTAGCCGACGGTGTATTAGCAGCCTCAACCTCACAAACAGGTAATTTAATACCTAAATCGGCCACTCTTCTCCCCTCAGCAAAGAAGATTTCCTGACGCATTAAATATAATAACTCTAAGGTTTCATCTACTCCACTGGTTTCATTTATCATAGCTTCAGAAACAGATGTTCCAGAAATATACGGAACACTGATTAAATGAGGAGCCTGACGGTCTAAAACCAATCCGCTACGATATTCTTCACCTTCAGAAGCCGCCACTACATATTCCGAACTGTTAGGATAATGTTTGTATCCTCCATTAAATCTTCCTTCCAACTGATCATTCAAATCTGTTTGAACAGGACGAGATTTAACCAAAGTAAGCAATTGCTTCATATAGTCTTTAGCCCCGTCAATATCATTATCGGCCAAGGCCGCTTCTGCCAGAATGAGATAATCTTCTTCTGCCTTTCCTATATTTATAGGACGTTCTTCCGTACTGGTTAGCTTAAAATACTTAGGATCCAGAAAATCCAATCTCGGTAACGGCTGGAACCAGGTTCCCCATGTAGCAGTCTGAATGGAATTCAGAATATTGTTTACTCCATCAAACTGTACTTGTTTTACAAAATCGCCAGAAAAGGACAAGGCTGTCTGAGATTCATTCACAGCATTCGGTTCATCGCCCAAGCGATAATAAACACGTGCTTTCAGTGTATGGATAAAAGCTCTATCCTCATCTGTTTCTACATATTCCAAAGCCTTGTCTAAAACCTCAACAGCCGTTTTAAGTTGTACATCCCAAGTTTTGACATCACCTCCATCCTCATCAGGCAAGGCGCGAAAATATTCTCCAGCAAGTATATACGAATAAGCTTTAATATAATACAGATTAAACAAATCGCTTTTCTTTGTCTTTGCATCAACAGGAGCCACTACATTGATTCCATAATCGGCAGACTCACGCATGGTACCTATATATCGCTGAAGATTGGTAACATCAAGGTCTGTATACAGAATTTTCGGTATATCGAACACCTTACTACTTTGAGAATAATTATTAAAATAATTGTCCGACATAATCTCCATCAGCTCACAATAAGAACCTATCGATTCAGCAAAAGAACTATTCGTTCCATTTACCCAAGCCTGCATCGCATTTGCCGAATTTAAAAACGTATTTTCATCGACATTCGGATTGATAATATCATCAGGCTGCAATAACTCACAAGAATTAAGTGTAAAACACGTTGCAACTGACAGAAATATATAATTGATTGCTTTCATATACCTTTTATTATTTAGAAATTAACTTTAACTGATCCTATATATTGACGAGGAGTAGAATAGGAAGAATAGTTCAATCCTCCGGTAGCTACAGCTCCTTGAGAACGAGCGCCCGACAACAATGCTTCAGGATCGACAGAAGCTGCCGTAAAAGAGAATGGATTATATACATTGAAACCGAAACAGATTTCCTTCAGATACCTCTTCGGCTTAACCGTATAATAAGCCCCGATGTTTCTAATCTTTAAATAATCAGCTTTTTCAACGAAGAAGTTTGTAAAATTCAACCAAGCCGCACCTTGTGTTGTTCCTTCAAGTGCTTTATCCGGTATGCTGGGATCCTTTAAACCTTTTGCAAAACGGAACTGACGGTCGAAAGAATGTACGTACGACCCAGCCTGATAATCACCGCTTACAAAGAATGAAAGATTTTTATAATCGACATTCAATGAGAAGTTTCCATACAGAGTAGGTATCGTTGTTCCTAAATCTTGCAACTCCAGAACTTCTTTCAGTGAACCGTCTTCATTCAAAACCGCCTTCGAACCACGAATAAAACCGACAGGCTTTCCTTCTTCCACTACGGTCTGTACCGTACGTGAAGAGAATCCACCGATTGCAAAAGGAACTGTTCCACCCGTACTCAAAACAACATTGTGATTTGTATTAGCCGACGCATTCAGACGCACATTCCAATCTTTCGTATTGACCAGTTGCATACCTACCGTCAGCTCAATACCTTTATTTTCAATTTCACCCACATTTGCCAGATAACTTGCAGACTGTCCGGAAGAAGGCAGCGAAGGAACACTAAAGAGTGCATCTTTGGTACGAGCATAATAATAAGTTAACCCGACATTCAAAAAATGGTTAAACAATACAGTATTAAAGCCGACTTCATACGAATGTTTCTTTTCCGGTCCCAAATCCGGATTACCATACTTACCGAACGAAGCAGCCTGCTGACCTAAGAACGAATTCACAGCGATTGTTTTCTGATACTCGAAAGCAGGTGGATAACTACCTGCAATACCATAATTGGCAAATAGTCTGAAGGAATTCAGCATACCACTGTTTACAATGGATTTCATAAACGCTTCGTCCGACAACTGATAAGACAATCCAATTTTAGGATAATATTGCCAACCCACATTATCACCAAATGCAGTGTTATAGTCTGCACGCAAACCTAAGTCCAAATAATATTTATCTTTTATACCAATGTTCTCTTGTACAAATACACCATAATTATATAGATAGCTCAACCATTCATCGGCACTCTGTGTACCAGCTCCAGTCATAATCAGCGCACCATCTCTGACATTCGTTCCATTATACACAGACTGATGGTCATAAGTGCTGAAATACTGAAAACCAGCAGTTGTAACCAGACTCAGAATATCACGGAAATGATAATTATATTGTCCGTTCAATTCAATGGTAAGCCCTAAATAGTTACGGTCGAAGTTATTGATACTACCCGCATCCGAAGTTCCTTCCGGCTTTTGCTGAGTATGAATCAAATACTCGTTTGTCGTAATATTCTTATTCGTATTCAAACGATAGTCCAATCCAAAAGTCCCTTTAAAAGTAAGATTCTGAAGAGGTTTAAATGAAAGTGACTGAGATGTCTGAAAACGACGTACAGATTCTTTATTATTCTGCAAAGCTTCAGCTTTATCGACGAAAGCCTTCATCTGGGCAAATTCATAATCACTTGCAGCATCAATATCCGGATTGTAGCCAACGGAATTCCCATTTTCATCTACATAATCAAAATTAGCAGCAGCAGAACCTTCCGTAAACCACAATCCCGTATATCCTCCCTGATTACCATTACGGCTACGGCGGAAATCTTCCACTACCATACCAAATGAGTTCTGATATTCTAATGCTTTATTAATTTTCAGACGAGAACCGAAACGCAAATCGTACTTCTTATCTTCATTCCCGTTATGTATCAAAGTTCCGGTACTATTACTCATGCTCGCTCCTAAACTATAACCATATTTTTCATTTCCGCCATCGAAAGCTACACGATATTTCTGTGAGAAACCAGTCTGATGCAACAATTCTTTCGTACGCTTAAAATGATAAAACTGAGAAGATGCAACATCTGCTCCCAACTCAGCCTCTACAGAAGCATTAAAACGTCCTTCACCTCCTTTTTTAGTGAATATCTGTATCACTCCGTTTGCAGCATCCGAACCGTATAATGTAGTAGCAGCACCTCCGGTCACATATTCTATACGTTCTATATTTTCCATCGGAATATCCCCAATAGAACCTGTAGCAGCAGCATTTCCACTCAAAGAGTTATTCAATGTTGCTCCCGTATTCATGTTATCCACACGTACTCCATCAACATAAATAACAGGAGTAGAATTTGAAAAAGCAGAAGAAAGACCACGAGCCTTAATCAAAGACGTCGTACCCGGCTGTCCATTCGACAAGTTTATCTGCACATTCGGAAGTGCATTTTGTAGCATCTGATCAATACGCCCTTGTGGCATTTTCACCAAATCTTTTTCACTTACCGTCGAAACATTCGATGACAAACGTCTCTTTTTGATTTCAGCACCTTGTCCGGTCACCACCACTTCATCCAATTTGAAATTGTCTTCATCCATTTCAACAACCACCCCTTGCTTATCTTCCGATAAACTGATTTCCTTTGTCACATACCCTACATAAGTCAGCTCCAATGTTGCTTTCGTTGCATCAACATCCAGAGAAAAATTACCATCTACGTCTGTAATAGTCCCAATACTGGGATTACCTTTTAATGCTACAGACACTCCAATCAAAGCCTCCTTCGTACTTTGGTCTATTACTTTTCCTTTTAATAAATTTGCAGATGCCGAAAAAGGCAATAAGCACATGATTCCTGTTAAAGCTAAATACCTCATAAACAAATCCCATTAAAAACTGGTGCAAAAGTATCCGACCCTAATTACAAGCAAACGACAGAACAATGACGTTATGGTTCTAAAAACATTTCAAAAGCTGTAAACTTTATTAAAAAGATATTGCATCTATTTCATCCTTGAACCCTCGAAAAAAGATTTTTCCATTTTCTTATATCAAGTATTCACGCTTTTGAAGTATCTTTGCTGTCCCTAAACATAATCTTAAAAAGAAAGGAATAACCGTGGCTAAGGACAATGACGTGGTATTAACCCCCATGATGAAGCAGTATTTCGACTTAAAGGCGAAACATCCCGATGCAATCATGCTCTTCAGGTGTGGCGACTTTTATGAAACGTATTCGGAAGATGCCGTAACAGCTTCCGAAATTCTGGGAATCACGCTGACCAAACGTGCCAACGGACAGGGTAAGACGGTGGAGATGGCGGGATTTCCGCACCACGCGCTCGATACGTACCTGCCGAAACTGATTCGGGCAGGACGACGTGTGGCTATCTGCGACCAACTGGAAGACCCGAAAACCACAAAGAAGCTGGTAAAAAGAGGCATCACCGAACTGGTTACGCCGGGTGTTGCCATCAGCGATAATGTATTATCTTATAAGGAGAACAACTTCCTGGCTGCCGTACATTTCGGCAAGACAGCTTGCGGCGTCGCTTTCCTGGATATTTCGACGGGAGAATTTCTTACCGCCGAAGGGCCTTTCGACTATATCGACAAGTTACTGAATAATTTTGCCCCGAAAGAAGTCTTATTCGAACGGGGAAAGAAACCGATGTTCGAAGGTAATTTCGGCAACAAGTTCTTTACCTTCGAGCTGGACGACTGGGTGTTTACCGAAGCGTCTGCCCGCGAAAAGCTGCTGAAACATTTCGAAACCAAGAACCTGAAAGGTTTCGGAGTGGAACATCTGAAGAATGGTATCATTGCTTCCGGAGCCATTCTGCAATATCTGGATATGAC
>HF993210.1 GCA_000436795.1 Bacteroides sp. CAG:1076 | reverse complement strand
CGTCCTAACCGATAGACGAACGGGCCATCCTTCGATTCAGGATTAAACCTGACTGTCTCTTCGAGGATATATATCTCTCGATTGCGGATGCAAAGGTATGAAGATTTTTCATTCCTGCAAAACTTTCTGTGATTTTTTTGCTGAGTGTCTGGCTAAATTTTCTTTTTCAGCGGTTTTATCGTTTCCATTTGTGGTTTTTTCCTGCTGTTTTTTCTTTTAGTATAGGGGAGAAGGGTACTCCTTTTCTTGGGTATTGGGGGCGAACTTTATTGACATATTACTTAAAGCGGGAAGTATTAGGAGGTTATATCTGTGATGGAAAAAGTCTTTTATGAACAAAAACTTCAGGTGTTTTTTGGTTCTGATAGATACGATTTCTGTTCACTTAGCCTGAAAAAATGACTGCTTATGCTATCTTGATGCCAACTGCTATTTTAAGAAAAGGAGCTGATTTAGCTATTTTTGCAATAGCTGAAACTGATTGGATATATATCCAGTCGAATAGACTGATTTTGATATTTTAACAAATTCTCTCTCTCTTAAAGATTCAATAGGTAATGTAATTCCTTGCATGGCGGGTGACTGTTTTATCTCCCATGCAGGGATTGCTTGTTTTTTTGTATCTTTGTCGCGTTATGTTACAGAAATACGTAGGTATAGTACTTCATACGGTAAAGTATAGTGACAAGTCGAACATTGTACATATTTATACCGAGCAGTCGGGCAGGATGTCTTTTCTGCTGCCGGTTCAGCGTTCGCGTAAATCGGCGGTGAAGCAGGTGCTTTTTCAGCCTTTGTCGATAGTTGAGTTTGAGGCAGATGTACGTCCTCGTTCGGGACTTCATCCCATAAAGGAAGCTAAAGCCTGGTATATCTTTACTTCTCTGCCTTACGATCCTTATAAGTCGGCCATTGCCATGTTTTTGGCAGAGTTCCTTTATCGTGCCTTGAAAGAAGAAACGACCAACATTCCTTTATATGCTTATCTGGTACATTCTGTGCAGTGGCTGGATGTATGCGAAACGAATTTCGCCAATTTTCACCTGGTGTTTCTGATGCGTTTGTCTCGCTTTCTCGGGCTTTATCCCAATGTAGAAGAATATGCTCCCAGCGATTATTTCGATTTACTGAATGCCTGTTTTGTTTCGACACAGCCTTATCACGGCATGTTTGTCCGTCCGGAAGAGGCTTCTCATATTCGCAATCTGATGCGTATGAACTACGAAACGATGCACTTGTTTGCTATGAACCGGATGGAGCGTAACCGTTGTCTGGATATAATTAATGAGTATTACCGTCTGCATTTACCGGATTTTCCGGAATTGAAATCTCTTCCTGTCTTACAGGACTTATTTTGAGGATAGAACTTGAGGGGAGGAATAGGGAGCGGTTGTTGGTATCGTAACGGGAAAGTTGAGGCTGTTTTCGGAACTTCTACCTTTCATCTCTCGAAAAACGTCGGCACGTTTTCTGAAAATTTGTACAAACGTTTTTATTTTTTGTACAAAAAATAGTGGAATGTCAGGCTCTTTGCAGGAAAAGGCCGACATGTGGTGACAAAAAAAATACGGAACCTTTGCAGGTCCCGTATTTTTTTGCCTTTATATTGCTTGGTTTTGTATGCACTGGGTACTGTGCATACCTTGTCAGTTTACTGCAGCAATTCTTTTACTTTTGCAGAAATGGCGCGTCCTTCGGCAAGACCTGCCAGTTCTTTGCTGGCAACACCCATTACCTTACCCATATCTTTTCCGCTGGTTGCACCGACGCGGGCGATGATTTCTTTCAGCTTGGCTTCCAGTTCTTCGGGTGAAAGCTGTTTCGGAAGATAGGTTTCGATGACACGTACCTGAGCCATTTCTTCCTCAGCTAGGTCGGCACGTCCTTGTCCTTCGTATACAGCAGCAGAGTCTTTTCCTTGTTTAACCAGTTTCTGCATGATTTTTAAAGCAGCATCGTCAGTCAGTGTATCGTTTGCTCCCGGAGCTGTTTTTGCTTCGAGAAAGCATTTCTTTACATTACGCAAAGTTTCCAGTCTGACTTTGTCCTTGGCTTTCATAGCCTCTTTAATATCGTTGCTGATTTGTTCAAATAAGTCCATAGTCGTATATTATATAAGTTATTGGTTAATTTGTCGGTTTAGAAAGTGATTGTCATGGAACCATTTTCATTGTTATCCAGCTTAGGCATTGCACTTTCTTCAGCTACAGCTCTCGACTGAATGCTTTCCAGTACAGCTTTCGAGCGTTTGTAAGTAGGAGTAGTTTCTACCATGCTGATGATATCGTCGTTGTCCAGATCTTCTTGTGTGAAGATATAGATTTTATAGTTTCCTTTCTTTCTGTTGTTCTTATAGCTTCCCGGATAGAAGTCGTCGCGGCGTTCTGCCTTCTTTTGTTCTTCTTCTTCCAGTTCTTCCAAGCGTTTTTGTTCTTCGGCAGAGAGCTTGTTGCTCATGCCCGGTACATCCTTAATGCCGAATCCGGTAGCAAGGATAGTGAATTTTACTTTTTCGCCCAGACTGTCGTCGATGTATAAACCCCATTTGGTTTCTACATCTTTTCCGAAGCGGCTCATGAACTCGTGTACTTCGTTCATTTCTTCCATCATCAAGTCGCTGTTCATGCTGTAAGAGATGTTGAAAAGAACTTTTTTCGAATTGAAAATATCGTTGTTGTTCAGTAATGGAGAGTGGAGAGCGTCGGTTATAGCTTGTGTAACTCGTCCTTCTCCTTCACCATATCCGGTACTCATGATAGCTACACCTCCATCTTTCAAAACGGTTTTCACATCGTTGAAGTCGAGGTTTATCTTACCACGTATCGTAATGATTTCGGCAATGCTTTTGGCAGCTATCGAAAGTGTATCGTCGGCCTTGCCGAAAGCATTCATTACGCTCAGGTCGGAATATACGTCACGCAGGCGTTCGTTGTTGATAACCAGCAATGCATCTACATGCTTGCTCATTTCTTCTACACCGTCGAGTGCCTGGTCGATTTTTTTGTTGCCTTCAAAAAGGAACGGGATAGTAACGATACCTACCGTCAGAATACCCATTTCTTTGGCTGTCTTGGCAATGATAGGAGCAGCTCCGGTTCCGGTTCCTCCTCCCATTCCTGCTGTAATGAAGGCCATTTTGCAGCCGTCATTCAACATATTCTTGACATCTTCCAGACTTTCGTTGGCAGCATCGCGTGCACGTTCCGGGCGGTTTCCCGCTCCCAGACCTTCACGTCCTAACTGAAGTTTAATAGGTACAGGCGATTCATCGAGAGCCTGATTATCTGTATTGCAGACGACGAATGTAACGTCGTGGATACCTTCTCTATACATGTGGTTGACTGCGTTACCGCCGCCACCGCCTACACCGATAACTTTAATGATACTCGGTGTTCCACTTTGGAAATCGAATGGCATAATTTTCTCGTCAGACATAATTCTTCCTTTTCTTTATGCGGTGAATATTAATCTTTCATCATCTCGTCGGCTCCGTTCTTGAGCGCATTAATCAGTCGCTTGAACGGATTATCTTCTTTCAACTTTTCTATTTCGGCAGTAAGGGAGGCTATTTCTTCTTCCTTTTCCTGCACATTCAAGCTGCGTGCCTGTTCCAGTTTTGCCAGTGCATCTTTATATTTTTTACGATTCATCTGGCGGGTAGCTTCCGTAATCAGGGTTTCACAATCGTGCAGTCGTTTTTGTGCACGTTCTTGTTCCTGACGGACTTTGGCTTCTTCCAGCTGGCGTAGTCTTTCAGCTTCGGCTTCTTTTGCGGCTTTTTCTTCGGCGGCTTTACGTTCTGCTTCAGCTTTCAGGCGGGCTTCTTCTTCTTTTTTCTGCAAGTCATCGATAAAATCTAACTGGTGACCTTTGCGGGGATCTATCTTGCAACAATTATCTTTGCCTGTGGTCAGCAGTCCAATCAGTGTATTGCTGCTTCCGTCTTGCGGAATTGTAATATCTCCTCTCAGTTCTACGGCTCCGCTTTGTGCGATGCGTATCTTTTCTATTTTGGTGATGTTGAATACAGCTTTATCCAGATTAGGCAGTTTAGATGCGCCTCCTGTCAGAATGATTCCGGCAAGCAGTTTGTCACTATACTCGGATAAGATAATCTGATTCCAAACATTTTCCAGTATTTCCTTTACACGGGCTTCAACAATGTCTTCCAGTTTATGAGCACGGATGGTACATTTTCCGTCGATGCTATATTCCTTTCCTACTTCGTCATCGTTTTCGCTCGGTTCTGTATAGGCGCTTGCGTAGTGAAGTTTTAATTGTTCTGCATCTTCCTCTTCTATTTGAAGACTACAAATGTCTTTGGTTATATTATTGCTTCCCAACGGAATGACAGCAAGATGACGGAGCATATTGTTCTTGTATACCGATACTGTTGTAGTATCTGCACCAAAGTCGACAAGCGCGCACCCAGAACGTTTCTCACTTCCGGTAAGCACTGCGTTGGCTGTAGCAAGTGGAGAAAGCAGGTATTCAGCAACTTCATATCCAGCCTGACGGAAGCATTGGCGGATATTGCTCTTCAAGGAGTTGCGGGCTATGATATTCAGAAAGTTTCCTTCTATACGGTCTGTCTGAATTCCAACAGGTTCAGTAGTAAGCTGGTTGTTTCCTATTTTATATTCTTGTGGTTCAACAGCCAGAATTTCCTGATCGACCAAAGCAATATCACGATTGTTCTCCATCATGGAGTCGATCAGTGCCTGAGATATTTTGGTTTCTTCGGTTAGTTGTTTTACTTCTGTATTGCGAATGCTTCTTACAGACTGTCCTCCGATGCCCACGTATACTTTTTTGATGGATGCATGTAGCATCTCTTCCAGTTGACTGATGACTGAGGTAAGGCATTGAGTTGTTTTATCCAGGTTGTAGATTGTTCCCTTTTTGATACAATCGGAAGATCGTTCGCTGGCGTAGGCGAGAACTTGAATACTTCCGTCTGCATTCTTCTTTCCCGCAATGCCTGTTATTTTAGCCGATCCCAGTTCTATTGCTGCTATAAAGTCTGTTGCTGCCATATCTTACTTCTCCTTTTTGGTACAAATAATCTGATTGTTAAATTCTATGCTGATCCGTTCGTATTTGTTCCATCCTACCCGGTTCAGCGCGCTTTTGTAGAATGTTTGCAATTTACTGAATTTTTCTTTATAATCGCCTGGTTTTCCTAAAAAGAGTATATGATCGCCTACTCGAGGAACCAATTCCAGCTCTTGTTTGGGGGTTACGTTTATTTGTTCTATTTGCGATTCCCAAAACTTATCTCCCTGCAAGAACTTTCCCAGTGGATATAATTCGTTTTGGGCGAACTTGCGATCGATGAATCCAGTTGCTACGACTACATGTACTGATTTTCCGGGAGCATTCATTATTTTCCCGGCATTGTCCAGATAGTAATCGTCACCGTTGCTGCTCATCACTCGCATGACAGGAACTCGTTGGTATATGTTAATCGCTACTTTCCCGCCGGAAGTAAGATAACATTCTGCATTTTCAATGAAGGGGTGATTCGAAAGGGCCTTTTCTAATTGGCGGACATTAATGCTTGCCAGTTCTTTGCCCTCAGGATATATCTTTTTCCTTTTCAGAATGTTTTTTACTTCTTTCTGCGTGACAAAACCGTAATCGACACTATCTTTGACAGTCAATTCCATACCCTTGCAAACCCGGTTGCCAGGCTTGCTGTTGAATGTGGTAACAGCCAGGATAAGATAGGCTGCTGCCAATATTAAAGCACAGAGTATGAAAATTCGTTTTATCATTTGTCTTTCAGTAATTCGTATATTTGTGGAACATAGTTTTCTATATCGCCGGCTCCCAGTGTAATGAGAACTTCTATCTTTTTATGTTTCAGAACTTCCAGCAATTCTTCTTTGGAGCACATGCATTTTTCGATACCCGGACGTAAATTGTCATAAATGAGTTTACTGGTTACATCTTCTATCGGCAATTCACGAGCTGGATAAATGTCGAGCAGAATAACCTCATCGAGCAGTGACAAGCTGTTTGCAAAGTCTTTGTAGAAGTCGCGAGTGCGTGTATACAGATGGGGTTGGAAAATTGCCGTTATTTTTTTATCCGGATACAGCATACGGATAGAAGAAATACTTTGCTTGATTTCGGCAGGATGATGTGCATAGTCGCTCATAAATGCGATATGATCATTCTTTAACTTGAAGTCGAAGCGGCGGTCTACACCTTTAAACCCAGGCATAGCTCGTTTGATTTCTTCAGAAGTTGCTCCACCTATTTGTGCCAGAGCCATTGCGGCTATTCCATTTTCAATGTTGACGTAGACAGGCACTCCTAATTGGATATCTTTTATATTTCCTAAAGGAGAAATGAAATCAAAGAAAATCTCTCCGTTACCTATTCGTATGTTTTCAGCATGAAAATCTCCTTCTTTTGTGGAGTAAGTATATACTGTTACTCCCGACTGCACATCCGGTACCAGATCTATACCTTTCTTTACAATAAGAAAACCTCCCGGTTGTATTAGCGATGTATATTTTCGGAAGCTTTCCACGTAGGCTTCATGAGTTCCGTAAATGTCCAAATGATCAGAGTCGGTCGCAGTGATAACAGATGCATACGGTGTCAGCCAGTGGAACGAACGGTCAAACTCGTCAGCCTCGATAACTACATATTCACTTTTATCGGACAATAATAAGTTCGTATTATAGTTTTTGGAAATACCTCCTAAAAAAGCATTACACTCTACATGAGAATGATCCAGTAGGTAGGCTGTCATTGTAGAGGTCGTAGTCTTTCCGTGGGTACCTGCGACACAGAGTCCTTTTTCAGTGCGCGTAATCATACCTAATACTTGAGCACGTTTTTGAATTTCAAATTCGTGTTCACGGAAATAAACCAGTTCTTTATGTTCGGCCGGAATAGCTGGTGTATAAACTATCAGCGTTGTTTCCGGATCGAGAAAGTCACTTGGAATGAGTGAAACGTTTTCTTCGTAATGAATAGCTGCTCCTTCTGCAATCAGTTTTTCTGTCAGTTCGCTCGGAGTACGGTCGTAGCCGCCAACTTTTTTCCCTTTCGACAAAAAGTAACGGACCAGTGCGCTCATTCCTATGCCTCCTGCTCCGATAAAATAAACAGCTTTCAGTGTATTAACGTTCATGTTCTTTCTTATAATTGATAGCCAGCTTATAGACCTCGTTTGCTATGACGTTTGCCGAGTCTTTAAAAGCCAGCTTAGCTATGTTTTTACTTAATTTAGTTAATGTATCAGCTTGTCCTACAGTTGCGATGGCAAGATCGAGCAATTTTTGGGTAGCTTCTGAGTCTTTAACATATAAAGCTGCATCCTTGTTGACTAAAGCTAATGCATTTTTTGTCTGATGATCTTCTGCTACATTAGGAGAAGGTACCAGTATGACTGGCTTTTGCAACAGGCAGAACTCTGAAATAGATCCTGCTCCTGCACGGCTAATGACCAGATCGGCAGCACTATATGCAGCGGCCATGTCGGAAATGAAATCGGTTGTGTGCAGCATGGGCAGCTCTCCGGCTTGTGCTACACAAGCTTTGGCTTCATTAATATAGAATTTTCCGGTCTGCCAGATAAACTGTACACCTGAATTCTTTATCTTTTCCAATCCCTGCATGACACAATTGTTTATAGTACGAGCTCCCAAGCTTCCTCCGATAATCAATATGGTTTTCTTTTGCGGATCAAGTCCGAATGACCGGATTGCCTCTTCACGACTGATAGTGTGATTCAACAGACCTTGACGGACCGGATTACCTGTGAGAATAATTTTTTCTTTATCGAAGAAACGTTCCATACCTTCGTAAGCAACGCATATCTTACAAGCTTTCTTTGCTAATAGTTTGTTGGTTACTCCTGCATATGAATTCTGCTCTTGTATCAGGGTAGGAATTCCCATCATTCCAGCCATTTTTAAGGTTGGGCCGCTGGCATATCCGCCAACTCCCACCGCTGCGTGTGGCTTAAAGTCTTTGATAATTTGACGAGCCTTTAGCTGGCTGCGCAGTAACTTTACAAGTACACTAATGTTTTTCAGCAAATGCTTCCTGTCGAATCCGGCAACAGGCAGGCCTATTATTTTATATCCTGCGGCTGGTACGCGCTGCATTTCCATACGTCCTTCAGCACCGACAAACAATATTTCGGTATCAGGATGCTGCTCCTTGATTGCATTAGCAATGGAAACCGCTGGGAAGATATGACCTCCTGTTCCTCCTCCGCTGATTATAATCCTCAAATTATCCTTCATAATTTTATATTTTCCTGCAAAGTTAGGAATAAACTTGTAAAAATAATTATTCTGATTCTATTTTATTTAGCTGCAAAAGAGCTGGAATATAAAGCCAATCTTATTCGTGTATTGATGCTTTTTTATTGGCTTCAGATTCATCGGCTGACTGCTCTTTGGCAATGGCTGCTGCATTTTGTAGCAATGTAACTGCTGCGTCTTGTATTTGCTGCTGTTTTTCGGCTTCTTCCTGTTCCTGTTGTTTCTTCAGTTCATTTACATGACGGCTGATACTTAGTATGATTCCAATGTATGCACAGTTGACAAGAGTAGAAGTTCCTCCTTTACTTATGAGCGGAAGTGGCTGTCCGGTTACCGGCATAATACCAACAGCTACCAACATGTTGAACATGGCTTGTGTAACCAACAGCATACCTATGCCCATAACCAGAAATGAATAATACGATTTATCGCAGTTACGGGCTATCTTGCCGATTCTCATCAAAAGCCAGATGTATAGAAAGGCTACGATACCGCCTCCTATCAATCCTAATTCTTCGATGATAATGGCATAGATGAAATCGGAAAAAGCCTGTGAAAGGAAGTCGCGTTGTACACTATTTCCCGGACCTTTACCCAATACGTTGCTTGTTGCTATTGCGATATTGGCATGAGCAATCTGACCGTCTGCGTCAATGTCGAATTTTTCTGGTGGTACAGTAGACGTATCGAAGTGATTATCCAGACGACTTTGCCAGGTAACCATACGATGCAAGCCTACCTTGTCCCAGGTTTCAGACGGTACATATTTGATTGTTGCAACAGCAAAAATCAAAAGGCCAATACAAATTCCCAAAAGTGCACCTAATTGTTTAAACGGTACTCTGCCGACATACATCATAAGGAAGACACTTCCTGCTAACAGTACTGCTGTGGAAAGATTTTCCGTAACGATAAGGATGCAGGTTATCCCCGTAACCCATAGAATATATTTGAAAGCTTTCGGGTTAGCCTGCTTTTCCTCTTGCATTTTCGACAAGATAAATGCTACGGTTATGATGGTTGCCATTTTGGCTACTTCAGAAGGCTGAAACTGGATAAATCCTAAATCTATCCAACGTTTGGCTCCATTGGTCAATGCACCTACCACAAAAACAAAAATCAGCATAACCCACGATATTGGTAGCAACACGACGAACGTTTTGAACCATCGGCAGGGAATATTATGTATAATAAGTATGACGATAACTCCCACTGCCATCAATATCATATGCATGGTGATAGGCCTCCAGTGATCACCGCTTTTATACGTCAGCGTACTGGAAGCACTGAATACTTCAATGATAGAAACGAGGCAAAGTAACAAAAAGATTATCCAGATTACTTTGTCGCCTTTGAATAAGTTTTTTAGCAAATCCATCTTTTCAGGATAATTTTATTATAAGTTTCTTACACACTCTTTAAATTGGTCACCACGATCTTCGTAACTCTTGAACAGGTCGAAGCTGGCGCAACATGGGCTGAGAAGTACCGTCTCACCTTTTTTTGCCATATGGTAAGCAGCATCCACAGCATCTTTCATGCTCTGTACATCGGCGATAGGTAAGCCGAATCCGTCGAAGAAAGCATGAAGCTTTTCGTTGTGCAGACCCAGAAATATCAGACCGGAACATTTTTCCTTTACCAGTCCGGCTATTTCATTGTAGTCGTTTCCTTTATCCTTTCCACCCAAAATAAGTATCGTTTTTGTTTTCATGCTGCTCAATGCATACCAACATGAGTTTACATTGGTCGCTTTTGAGTCGTTGATATAGTCTACGCCACGTACTCGAGTGACTTTTTCCAAGCGATGTTCTACTCCCTTGAAATCACTTAATGCCTCACGGATACATTCTTTCCGGATACCTGCGATGTTAGCAGAAATACCAGCTGCCATAGAATTGAACAGGTTATGAGTACCTGTCAATGCAAGCTCTTCCTGTTCCATGTTAAATTCAATGGGCTTTGTAAAATAAACCTTGTTCTGTTCTACAAAGGCTGCCAGTCCTTCCTCTCTCTTTTCGGCAAAAGGATAGTAGCGTCCGTGTATTCCATATTTATGCAATTCCTTTTGAATAACAGGATCATCGTTCCAGAAAATGAAAGCATCGTTGTCCGTCTGGTTTTGTATGATGCGGAATTTAGCATCTACATAATTCTGCATTTTATAATCGTAACGGTCCAGGTGGTCGGGCGTGATGTTCATCAAGACAGCAATGTTGGCATGGAACTTATACATATTATCCAACTGAAAGCTGCTTAGCTCGATAACATAATAATCGTAGTTGCATTCTGCCACCTGATATGCCAGGCTCTGTCCGATATTTCCCGCCAGTCCTACGTTTAATCCTGCTTTCTTAAAGATATGATAAATAAGAGAAGTAGTAGTAGTCTTTCCGTTACTTCCGGTGATACAAATCATCTTGGCGTTGGTATATCGTCCTGCAAATTCAATTTCAGAAATGATTGGAGTTCCTTTTTCCTTCAATTTCAGAATTAATGGGGCATCGTTGGGGATACCCGGGCTTTTGATAACCTCGTCAGCATTAAGAATCAGCTCTTCAGTATGGTGTCCTTCTTCCCACTGAATGCCTCTTTCGTTCAACATGTTCTTGTATTTGTCTTTTATCAAAGACATATCAGAAACAAAGGTATCGAAACCTTTTTTCTGTGCCAGCACGGCTGCTCCCGCACCGCTTTCGCCGGCTCCTAAAATGACAATTCTTTTTGCCATGATACGTTTATCTTATCTTTAAAGTTATAATTGTTATTGCTGCTAATACGATAGTGACAATCCAGAATCGGACGGTTATCTTCGATTCATGGAATACACTGCTTGGAGAAGTAATCAGGTACGTACAACTTGGATCAAGCTGTGATAAAGTTGTACGGAAGTGATCGTGTATCGGTGTACGCTTGAAGATACGACGCTTGAGCCCTTTCTTCTTGCCGCTTCTGAAATATCTTACCTGAAGGATGACTGACAGGTTTTCTACGAGGAATATTCCGCATAGTATAGGAATCAGCAACTCTTTATGTATGATGATTGCAAATACGGCAATGATACCTCCAATAGTCAAACTTCCTGTGTCGCCCATAAATACTTGTGCCGGGAAAGCATTGTACCAAAGGAAGCCGATTAAGGCTCCAATAAAGGCACAGATAAATATTACCAGCTCTTCACTTCCTGGAATATACATGATATTCAAATAGCTGGCATATTCTATGTGGCTGGATACATAAGCCAATATTCCTAAGGTCACTCCGATAATGGCAGAGTTTCCTGCTGCCATACCATCCATACCGTCATTCAGATTGGCTCCATTCGATACCGCAGTTACGACAAAGATAGTGACCAATACGAAAACAATCCAGCCGGCTGTCTGTGCATGTTCTCCCATGAATCCTACAAAATCGGCATAGTCTAAGTTATTGTTCTTGAAAAAGGGGATAGTCGTTTTTGTAGATTTTTCGTCGTGGCTTTTGTGTATCACATCTACCACATGTCCATCTTTCTGAATCTCTACGTTCTCACGGATAACCACATTCGGGCTCAGGTAAAGAGTTAGCCCAACGATTAGTCCCAATCCCACCTGACCGATAATCTTGAATTTACCATGAAGCCCTTCCTTGTCTTTACGGAATACCTTGATATAGTCATCGGCAAAGCCTAAGCTTCCCAGCCAGACAGTCGTAATCAGCATCAGTATCATATAGATATTGTGCAGCTTTCCCAGTAGAAGGCAGGGAATAAGTATTGCAACAATGATGATGATTCCTCCCATCGTGGGGACTCCTACTTTATTTACATTAAACGGGTCTATTGAAGCATCACGCTGTGTCTCCGTAATTTGTTTTTTCTTGAGCAGCTTGATGAAATATTCTCCGAAAATGGCAGATATAAGTAGTGACAAAATAATAGCCATGAGTGCCCGGAACGATACGTAACCAAACATACGCGCCCCCGGAAAATCAAGCTGTTCTAAATAGTTGAATAAATAATATAACATGTTGTATTTGTATTATTCGTTATCAAAAATCTCTGTTAATACCTCCTTGTCATCAAAATGATGTTTTACACCTTTTATATCCTGATAATTTTCATGTCCTTTTCCTGCTACAAGGATTACGTCGCCCGCTTGTGCCAGCATACAAGCTGTACGGATAGCTTCCTTACGGTCAGCGATGGAGAGAACCTTTGTCATATCTTCTTTAGTCAAGCCAGCCAACATATCGTTGATGATATCCTGAGGCTCTTCAAAACGAGGATTGTCGGATGTGATGATTACACGGTCACTTTGTTTGACCGATTCCTGTGCCATCAGAGGGCGTTTGCCTTTATCTCGGTTGCCGCCGGCTCCAACTACAGTGATAACTCGTCCTCTTCCTTTCAATACTTCGTGGATAGCATTCAAAACATTGACCAATGCATCTGGAGTATGAGCATAATCTACTATTGCTGTATAACCTTTTTTGGAGCGCAATGCGTCAAAGCGTCCGGCCACCGGACGAAGTGTGCTTAATATAAGCAATACATCTTCAGGCTGTTTACCCAACAAGCATGCTGCGCCATATACGGCCAGTAGATTGGAAGCATTGAAGCGTCCGATGAATTGTACATTGACTTCCCGGTTGTTTATATCCATCAGCATGCCTTCGAATCCATCTTCCAATACCTTTCCCTTGAAATCGCAGAGTGTACGCAGTGAATAAGTCGCAACTTTAGCTTTGGTATTTTGTACCATGACGCTGCCATTTTTGTCATCCAGATTAGTCAGGGCAAAAGCTGTTTTGGGAAGTCCATCGAAAAATGCCTTTTTTGCCTTCAGGTAATTTTCGAAAGTTTTGTGATAATCCAGATGGTCGCGAGTGATATTGGTAAAGATACCCCCTACGAATCTCAAACCTCCGATACGCTTTTGTGCGATGGAATGAGAACTGACTTCCATAAATGCATATTTACAGCCTTCGTCTGCCATACGTCCCAGCAGGCGGTTTAGTGTAATAGGATCGGGAGTTGTATGATCTGTTGGTATAGCTTCTCCGTCGATGTAGTTGCAGACAGTGGACAGCAGCCCCACCTTATATCCGAATTTGCGGAACATATTATATAATAAGGTGGCGATAGTAGTTTTTCCGTTTGTTCCAGTAACTCCTACCAGATCAAGTTTCGATGTAGGATCCCCATAAAAAGTTGTTGCCAATTTACCTACTGCATCTTCCGTATCCGCTACTGTTACATAAGTAACATTCTCATTCAGCTCTTCAGGCAATGTTTCACAAACGATGGCGGTTGCTCCTTTTTCAATAGCTTTTGCGATATAAGCATGTCCGTCGGTCTGAGTTCCCTTTACGGCAACAAACAAATGTCCGGCTTCTATCAGACGAGAGTCCATTTGAATACCCTTAATTTCTTTGTCCACATTACCTCTTGTTTCGCAGACATTGACGGATTTGATAATATTTTCCAGTTTCATGTTTTTATGTTATTTCTAATGCTTTAATGTTAATGTAATAGTCTGTCCTTTATGAATCGGAGAGCCGGCCGGAATGCTTTGGGCTTTTACTTCACCCACTCCTACAAGTCGTACTCTCAGACCATAGTCTTCCAGTAAGTATACCGCATCCTTTGCCCCCATGTTTAATACATTTGGAACCTGATGCTTGCTCAGTTTCGTCATTTTCAGATCGGCATAGGTGTGTGTGCATTGGGCTTTTCCCCATAAAGGCTGAGTAGAGTAGGGAACAGTTTTGCTGTTTCCCGGAATGTTCAGTGCACGAAGTACATATGACGATTCTTCGATATCTCCATTCTTCACCTCCGGTATCAGTACAGCCGTCGAGTCTTTTGCATGAGCAAGGTCACGATACAGATGTTTGGCATAGATGCGCTCGGCTATACGACTGAATACACTTCCTGCCTGTAAGCCTCCGGATGCAGGTCCGTGAGGTATCTGTATGGAAACGATGCAACTGTATTTGGGCGCTTCTGAAGGGAAATATCCGCAGAAACTAACCAGATAACTTACTCCTCCGGATTTATATCCAGCCTTACCCTGAGAAATCTGCGCTGTACCAGTTTTACCTGATACGCTGAACTGCTTGCTTCCTGCCGGTTTGGCAAGTCCTTCCGATACCACTTTGCGCAAAATGGTACGGATCATGGTCAATGTCGTATCCGAACAAATTTTTGGGTTGACAACTTCTGTTGGGATTTCCTCCAATATTTCACCGTCTTTCGAAATGGCCTTTACAAATTTAGGCTTTATCATCACCCCATCGTTGGCAATGGCATTGTAGAAATTCAGGATGTAAATAGGGGGAATCATGGTTTCGTAACCAATACTCATCCACGGCAAGGTTGTTTTTGCGAAATAACGTTCCTTCGGACCGAGAATACGCGGACTGGCTTCTCCCACAAATCCCAGATGAAGCGGAGTGTCAATGCTCATACGTTTCAGACCGTCGACGAATTTTTGAGGATTATTCTTGTAGAACTTATCGATGATAGTCGATACTCCCACGTTCGATGATACCTCCAAGATTTTGGTTACATCTATTTTCCCATATCCGCCTTTGTACCAGTTCCAGTCTTTCATCCAGCTACCGTACATGTTGACCATTCCGTTGCCGGTATCCACTTCATAGTCGGGAGTGATGTATTTATCCTCCATGGCAACCATGATAGATGCTGTTTTGAAAGTAGAACCCGGTTCCATCAGGTTGCTTACGGCTGCATTTCGCATTTCATAATAATTGCCGTCGCTGGCACGTGTCATATTGACATTGGCTTTCACCTCGCCGGTTTTTACTTCCATTACGACTGCTACTCCCGAAATCGCCTCCAGTGTTTTCAGTTGGTCTACCAGTGCTTTCTCGGCAATATCCTGCATATCGACATCGATTGTCGTGATGATATCACAACCGTCTACAGCCGGCTTGTCGATAATGTTCAGGTATTTGTTCATAACCTTTTGACGATGAGTAATACCATTCTGCCCCCGTAAGATAGAATCGTAGGTCAACTCCAGACCGTTCTTCGCTCCCTGCGTCATATCGGGATACATATCTCCCAATGTTCGCATAGCCAGTGAACCGAATGGCTTTTTGCGCTGGTTGAATGTTTCCACATGCAAGCCACCTCTGTTGGGGCTCAGTTCGAATACGGGCAGGCGTTTGACTTCCTTGTATTCGATATACGAAATACGTTGAGGATAAATCAGAAAATGACGGCTTTTAGAACGGCGTCCTTTCAGCAAGTGCTTGCGGAATTCTTGCGCACTTTTATCCGGGAATATTTCGTGAAGTCCCTGACTGATTTCTGCCAGATGGTTCATCAGCATGGTATCTTTCTCCGTTCCTCCGGCACGGAAATCCATGTAGATACGATATTCGGGCAGGCTGCTTGCCATCAGTTTCCCGTCGGAAGAAATGATGTTTCCTCGTGTGGGGAGCACGATTACGTTTTCTTTTACGAAACGGTCGGCTACATCTTTCCAGTATTGTCGTTCGGCAAACATGATGAATCCTGCCTTGACTATAATCAGTACAGCCAGCACAAACATGATTACCACGATAAACGTGTAGCGCAACATTATATTTTTAAGTCCGGGTATCATTTCTTTTCGTCTTCTTTTTTAATCAGATAAGGAGGAGTTGCCGCTGTTTGCAGCGGAGTACCTTCGGTTGCTATATATTCTTCGATGCGCGACTGGCGGCTTCGTTCCGTCAGTTCGGAAGAAATGGTCAGCGCATCGTATTTGATGTCTGTCAGTTCCTTTTTCAGCCGGTCTATTTCAATCAGTTCCTGCTGGCTGGAATAGCGGTTGTCTATGTACAAGATAGTAAGAATGACAATCAGGATAAGCAGGTTTGCTTGTCTTTTCAGGAAGCTGTGTGCCAGAATATCTCCTCCCAAAATACTCTTCAGTGTAATATGTGAAGAGCCTTGTTGTTGTGATGTTGTATCTTGCTGTTCCATGAGTTTAACTATTTCTTTTCTGCTATACGTAATTTTGCGCTTCGTGACCGTGGGTTTCGGGCTATTTCTTCGTCCGAAGGAACGATTACCTTGTTGTTTACCGCACGGAAAGGACTCTGCACGTTGCCGTAGAAGTCTTGTTCTACCTTACCTTCCACGTTGCCTGTCTTGATAAGATTCTTTACGATGCGGTCTTCCAGCGAATGATAAGTAATGATTACCAGCCGTCCTCCGGGCTTTAGCGCTTCGGTTGCCGCATACAGCATCTCCTTCAGTGCTTCCATTTCCTGGTTGACCTCTATGCGCAGTGCCTGAAAGACCTTGGCGAGTTCTTTTTTCTCACGCTCTCTTCCAAACAAAGGCTTTATCACTTCCAAGAAGTCGCCGATAGTAACGAATTGTTTCTGTGTACGAGCTTTAACCAGAACCGAAGCCAGCTTGCGGCTGTTTTTTAACTCTCCGTACAGATAAAAGACATTAGCCAGTCGTTCTTCTTCGTAAGTGTTTACAATGTCGGCAGCCGTCAATCCGGCACGTTTGTTCATGCGCATATCCAGATTGCCGTCGAAGCGGAATGAAAAGCCGCGTTCCGAGTCGTCGAAATGATGCGATGAAACTCCCAGATCGGCAAGTATAGCATCTACTTCTTCCACACCGTAATAGCGGAGAAAGTTATGAAGGTAGCGGAAATTGCTTCGGACGAAAGTGAAGCGCGGGTCATCGACGATATTCTTTTCGGCGTCTTCATCCTGGTCGAAGCTGTATAGGTGACTGTCTGCATCCATGCGGCGCAGAATCTCCTTTGAGTGTCCTCCGCCTCCGAATGTCATGTCGGCATAGATGCCTGCAGGGTGAAGATTCATGCCTTCGATGCTTTCGTTCAGCAATACTGGTATGTGATATATCTGTTCTGTTTCGTTCATTATTATGCTGTTACTTTAATAGGTTTACACCTTATATATATTGAGCTGGTAAAATTACATATTTCCCGACAATTAAAGGGTATAGTTTTATGAAAATATTTGAGGAAGTTATCAACAGGTAAAGGCATTATTGTGAAATACCGCCGCGGTGTGAAAAAACGTCGGGAAGTTTTCTGAAAAACCTCTTGACGTTTTTTGAAAATTTGTACAAAAAAAATAAGAATTTGTACAAATTTTAGGTGAAACTCTAAGTCGTTGGTTTTGTGGTAAGTGCTTCTTTTTTATAAATCCGCTGGGGAATAAAGGAAAATTTGCACATTTAATTGCCTTATTGTGCAATTCTGTTACATTTTAATTCATTGTGTCCTTTTTTTCTGGCTTTGATGTTACATTTTTTCGATATAAGTGAGCAACATTACGAAAGATAGATTACATTTGCAAAGAAATGTGTGAATGAAATAATGGCTAGCGATTCGATTTTTTTAATAGACATTGATAAAATCTTGAAGGAGAAGGCTGGGAAAAAAGCCAAGCGAATTCCTCGCTTTTTTGTTTCTTATCTGAAGCATATCGTGCATCAGGAGGAGATTAATGCTTTCCTGAAAAGCGTAAAAGATAAAAGCGGGGTTGATTTTCTGGCTGCATGTATGGGCTTTCTGGATGCAAAGTTGGATGTACATGGGCTGGAGAATTTGCCAGAAGACGGACTGTGCACGTTTGTGTCGAACCATCCGTTGGGCGGTCAGGACGGCGTTGCACTGGGGTATTTGCTGGGAACGCACTACAACGGACGCATCAAGTATCTGGTCAACGATTTGCTGATGAACCTGCATGGATTGGCTCCACTCTGCATTCCTATCAACAAGACCGGATCGCAGTCGCGCGATTTTCCCAGAATGGTAGAAGAGGGATTCCGCTCCGACAGCCACATCATAATGTTTCCTGCCGGCATATGTTCCCGCCGTCAGCATGGTGTTATCAAAGATTTAGCGTGGAAGAAAACGTTTATTACCAAGAGTATTGAAACCCAGCGCTATGTAGTGCCTATACATTTTGAAGGGCGGAACTCCAATTTTTTCTATAATCTTGCCAACGCTTGTAAGCTCTTTGGAATAAAATTTAATATAGCCATGTTGTATCTGGCAGACGAAATGTTCAAGAACCGTCATAAAACGTTTCGGGTAACCATCGGGAAGCCTATACCCTGGCATGCATTCGATAAATCCAAATCTCCGGCCGAGTGGGCAGAATATGTCAGAGATTTGGTCTATAAACTGTAATTTAGGAAGATTTTAATTACATATATGGAAGATATTATTGCACCTATTGACAGAGAGTTACTTAAGTCGGAACTGACCGCTGAAAGGCGTTTGAGGTCGACTAATAAAAGCCATAACGAAATCTATATCGTAAACTGGAAGAATGCTCCTAATGTGCTGAAGGAGATTGGCCGTTTGCGTGAGATAGCTTTCCGTGCTGCCGGAGGTGGAACTGGGAAAGCATTAGACCTGGATGAATATGACTTAATGGAAAATCCTTACCAGCAACTGGTGGTCTGGAATCCGGATGCGGAAGAAATTCTTGGAGGTTATCGTTATATATTGGGAGATGAGGTAGAGTTCGACAAGCAGGGAAAACCTGTGCTGGCTACTGCTCATATGTTCAATTTTTCAGAAAAATTCCTGAAAGAATATCTTCCTACGACTATTGAATTGGGACGTTCGTTTGTTACACTGGAATATCAGTCAACCCGTGCGGGTTCGAAGGGACTGTTTGCGCTCGATAATCTGTGGGATGGTCTGGGTGCCTTGACGGTGGTTAAGTCGAATGTTAAATATTTTTTTGGCAAGATGACGATGTATCCCAGTTACAATCGTTTTGGACGTGATATGATTCTCTTTTTCCTGAATAAGCATTTCTCCGACAAGGACGGTTTGATTACTCCGATGGTTCCGCTGGAAATTGAAACAGACCCGGCTGTCTTGGAAAAATTATTCTGTTACGATACGTTCAAGGATGATTATAAGGTGTTGAATTCAGAAGTGCGTAAACTGGGTTATAATATACCTCCTTTGGTAAATGCTTACATGAGCTTGTCGCCTACCATGCGTATGTTTGGTACAGCTATCAACGACGGCTTTGGTGATGTGGAGGAAACCGGTATCCTGATTGCCGTGGATGAAATTCTGGAAGAGAAACGTATTCGTCACATCGAATCGTATATCAAGGAACATCCGGAGGCGCTTCAAATCACTTCTGGTGCTAATCCGGTGGTTTCAAAAAGTTCAATCTGATTTTGATCAAATAAATTAAGAGCCGGTTCCATATATGACGTTCCATTTGGAACAGATATATGGAATCGGCTTTATTGTTGTTTTAAACGGCAGGCAGGCTGTTTCCGTTTATCTTGCGGTATAAATCGAGTGCATATACGTCGGTCATGCCTGAAATGTAATCGAGTACGGCTTGTATTTTCCCGTATAAGGTAGGTGCCTGTACTTCGTATTGTTTCGATACGCGGTTGATGAGTAACTTGGAATAAGCCTTGTCGGGGTATCTGACTGCTTCTATCATCAGGTCGATTAAGGTCGTAATGACTTGATAACCGGCAAGCTCGATGTCAAGAACGTCTTTTGAACAATAAATTTTTGCGAAGGCTGTCTTTGAGCAATTTGCATATGCTTTTCGTATCGGTTCATCCATGTGTTTGATAAGAGGCCCCTCGAAAGTGCCGGAAAGAATCTGTTCTTCGTTTTCGACAAAGACTTGTGTGCATGCTTGTATCAGTACGCCTATGGCAGATGTGCGCAGATAGGCTATCTGTTCGTTGGTGTCTGTAACCAACTGACAGATTTCATTGATACGTTTTTTTCGGGCTTCCGTAAAAAACTGTGAATATAGTTCTTTTGTTTCTTGAGTCGTCAGAATCTTCAGTTTGTGAGCATCTTCTATGTCCATCATCTGATAGCAGATGTCGTCGGCTGCTTCTACCAGATATACCAGCGGATGGCGTGCATAGCGTACCGGTTCGCCGTCTTTACTCAGCTTGATAATGCCGAGCTCGTCTGCGATTCGCTTGTAGTCTGTTTCTTCGCTCAGAAAGAAACCGAATTTCTGCTTTTTCCCTGCCAGTCGTGATGAATACGGGTATTTGACAATAGAGGCAAGAGTAGAATACGTCATGACAAATCCTCCCGGCCGTCTTCCTTGAAATTGATGCGTCAGCAGACGGAAGGCATTTGCGTTTCCTTCGAAGTGAGTCAAGTCCTCCCATTCAGCTTCCGATAAAAAAGGTTTCAGTGCGAGTCCTTTCCCTTCGGAGAAATAGGTGCCAATGGCTTTCTCTCCCGAATGCCCGAAAGGAGGGTTGCCAAGGTCGTGTGCCAGGCAGGCGGCGGAAACAATGGCGCCGATTTCCGACAAGTGTGAATCTGATAATTCCGGATGTTTTTGTAAGAGGCGCATGGCAACATCGTTTCCCAGTGAACGTCCTACACAGGAAACTTCCAGACTATGAGTCAGACGGTTGTGGACGAAAATACTTCCGGGCAACGGAAATACCTGAGTCTTGTTCTGCAGGCGGCGGAAAGGGGCAGAGAAAATCAACCGGTCGTAATCACGTTGAAATTCGGTTCTGTCTTCCTTTCTGGTTTCATGCAAAGCTTCCAGTCCGAAACGCTTGTTCGATATGAGTTGGTTCCAGTTCATGGTTGGTTACAGTTTTTTGCAAACTTAGGTAAAATCGCTGGAAAAACGGATAGCCGGGTGAGAAAAAGGGACGATTTTGTCTGATAAAAGATTTGTTTTTATAAAAAATGGTAAACATAAATAGTAAGTCCCCCGAAATGTTTAACTTCGCACAATTAAAATGACCGTAAAATGAAAGTACAGATTATCAATAAGTCGAAACATGCATTACCCCAGTATGCTACAAGTAGCTCGGCAGGGATGGATTTGCGCGCGAACCTGAATGAGCCTATAGTATTGAAACCTTTGCAGCGTTGTCTTGTGCCTACCGGATTATATATAGCTTTGCCCGAAGGATTTGAAGCGCAGATACGTCCCCGAAGCGGACTGGCTCTGAAAAAAGGAATTACGCTTTTGAATACACCAGGTACGATTGATGCTGATTATCGTGGTGAAATTGGTGTTATTGTAGTTAACCTTTCTACTGAGGATTTTGTGATAGAAGATGGTGAACGCATTGCACAAATGGTAATTGCTCGTTATGAACAGGCCGAATGGCAGGAGGTGGAAGTGTTGGAAGATACTGAGCGTGGAGCTGGTGGCTTCGGACATACAGGAGTAAAATAACGAAGCGTGTCCGTATTCCTTTATCTAAAATTTTCATCGGTATGCGAAAATTAATTTATATCATATCGGCTTGCATGATGGTGATTGTGGCTGCTTGCGGAACTTCTGGCAAGCAGATGAAACAAAAGCAGCAGCAGGCTGTCGCACAAAAGGATCCGCTTACTCCTGAACAGCGGCGGAAGTACGACTATTATTTTCTTGAAGCTGTTCGTATGAAACAGAAAGGTGATTTCGATGCAGCGTACGAGTTGTATCAACATTGTCTGGATATTTATCCGGCTTCGGGAGCTGCTCTATACGAGCTTTCGCAGTTTTACATGTATCTGGGGCAGGAAACCAAAGGAGAACAGGCTTTGAAACAGGCTGTTTCTTCTGATGAATCTAATTTCTGGTATAAGCAGACACTGGCTTCTTATTACGAACGGAAACGGGATATTCCGAAGGCTATTGCGGTTTATGAAAACATGGCGGACCAGTTTCCGTCGCGTCTGGAGCCGCTGATGTCGTTAATTGATTTATATAATCAGGCCAAAAGCTATCAGCAGGTTATTAATACGTTGAATCGCTTGGAAGAACTGGATGGGAAGTCGGAACAGATTAGTATGGAAAAATTCCGTATGTTTTTATTACTGGGTGATCAGGAGAAGGCTTTTACAGAAATAGAAAGCTTGTCGAAAGAATATCCTTACGACATGCGTTACCAGACAATCTTGGGAGATGTCTATCTGAATAACGACAAGCCTCAGGAAGCGCTTGGCGTTTATCAGCGTATCTTGAAAGAAGAGCCCGGATATGCTCCGGCGTTGATCTCGATGGCTTCTTATTATCAGAAAACGGGGCAGGATAGTTTATATCAAGCACAACTTGATACGATTTTGCTGAATGATGATGTGCAGTCGGATACCAAGATGGAAATTATGCGTCAGCTTATCCTTCAGTCGGAACAAGGCTCCAAGGATAGCACGCAGATTGTTTCTTTGTTTCAGAATATCTTGAAGCGTCCGCAGCAGAATGCTGACCTGGCGATGCTGTGTGCACAGTATCTGCTGACGAAAAAAATGGAAAAAGAAGCTGTGCCTGTATTGCATCAGATATTGGCACTTGATCCGGAAAACAAGCCGGCACGTCTTCAACTGCTGAGTTATGCCATACGTGACAATGATTTGGATGATGTAATTCAAATAGCCAAACCTGCACTGGAATATAATCCGGAGTCGCTTGAGTTCTATTATTATTTGGGAATTGCCTATCATCAGAAAGGAGAAACCGATGAGGCTTTGGATGTATTCACTAAAGGTGTAAAGCAGATAAATGAAAAGAGTGATAAAAATATTGTTTCTGACTTTTATGCTATACTGGGTGATTTATATCATTCAAAGGAAATGCATGCTGAGGCATATGCTGCTTATGATTCTTCGTTAGTATACAATCCGGATAATATCGGTACGTTGAACAATTATGCTTATTTCCTTTCCGTTGAGCGGAAGGATTTGGATAAGGCCGAAGAAATGAGTTATCGTACCGTGAAGGCTGAGCCGGATAATGAAACTTATCTTGATACCTATGCATGGATTTTGTTCGAAAAAGGAAGATATACCGAGGCACGTATCTATATTGAACAGGCTTTGCGTAATAAAGGAGATGAAAGTCGTACGATTGTGGAGCATGCAGGCGATATCTATTATATGTTGGGTGAGAAGGATAAGGCTTTGGAATACTGGAAGAAAGCTGATGCGATGAATGAAACTCCCGAAGATGGCTCTACTCCGCCTACAGAAAAAGAAAAGAAACGTTTAAAACAAAAGATTGCTCAAAAGAAATATATAGCCGAATGATAAGATTGTTAATACGATATCTGTATGTGCTGATAGCTCTTGTTTTGGTGGCTTCGTGTTCGTCTACCCGGAAGATTGAAAAGGCTCCTATGGTTGGAGGACTGACAGGGGAGGCATATATGGAGAAAGTTATAGAACTCTCGCCTTCATGGAAGGCTGTGAGCGGAAAAGTTGCACTGAATCTGAACATGGAAGGACAGAAGAATGCAAAAATAAGTGCTACACTTCGTTTGAAAAGAGGTGAGTCTATACAGTTGTATGTGGCCCCGTTGCTGGGAATTGAAGTGGCTCGTCTGGAGATTACTCCCGACGGATTGCTGGCTGTCGACCGTTTAAATAAACGATATGTTAAGGTATCATTCGAGGAGCTTAGCCGTTTGGCAAATACAGAGTTGAGCTTTAATATCCTACAGTCTTTATTTTTGAATGAACTATTCCTTCCGGGAAAAGCGCAACTGGATGTTACTGATGCTAAGTCTTTCCATATTTCATTGGAAGGTGAATATGCTTTGCTGGAGGCAAAACCTGCTAAGGGATTGTCTTATCGTTTCCGTACATCTGCCGATCGTGGCCTGTTGGAGGAAAGTCATATTGGAGTTTTAAATACTCCTTACGCACTTAACTGGAAATATGATGATTTTACGACATTGGACAATCGTTTGTTTCCAAGTCATATGTTGCTTTCTGTAGAAGGGACGGGTAAGGCTCTTACGCTCGACATGAAATTTTCTCGCCTGTCGGTTGGGGGTGATTGGGAGGGACGGACACAATTGTCGTCTCGTTATCAGCAAATTGAATTACAAGAATTGCTAAAGACTTTGTTGAAACAATGAAACAATTACTTGGTGTATTATTGATCTGTCTGTTCTGTGTGCAAGGATTTGCACAGAGTACTCGTAAGATTCGGGAACTGGAGAAGCAGCATGCTGAGTTGCAAAAACAGATTTCTGCATCCGAAACGTTGCTGCAATCGACCAAAAAGGATGTAAAAAGTCAGTTGGATAACTTGGCTTTACTTTCGGGACAGATTAATGAACGCAAAAAGTATATTGAAACAATTGAAAACGATGTAAAGGTTATACAGACGGAAGTTGACCGTTTGCAGGTAGAGTTACGGTCTTTACAGCGGGAGCTGACTGATAAAAAGAAAAAGTATGAACAGTCGGTGAAGTATATGTATCGCAATAAGTCCATACAGGAAAAACTGATGTTTATTTTTTCGGCAGATAACCTGAGTCAGATGTACCGGCGGTTACGGTATGTTCGTGAGTATGCCGATTATCAGCGCTTGCAGGGAATCCAAGTAGAACGCAAGCAAAAACAGGTTACCGAGAAGCAGCAGACATTACTGGCCAGCAGAAAAGCAAAGGAAGAATTGTTGAAGCAGGGAGAAGCTGAAAGAATGAAGCTCGAAGAACAGGAAAAGGACCGTAAGACATTGCTTACATCTTTGCAAAAGAAACAACGAAGTATTCAGTCTGAAATTTCGAAGAAACGTCGTTCTGCCGATCGCTTGAATGCGCAGATTGATCGTCTGATTGAAATAGAAATAGAAAAAGCACGGAAGCGTGCAGAAGAGGAAGCTCGTCGTAAGGCAGAGGCTAAGAGAAAAGCTGAATTGGCTAAAGAAAAGACGGTCGCTGCCGGAGAAAGCAAAAAGAGTACTACGACAAAAACTGCACCTTCGAAGGTGGAAGAGTATAAGGTTGATTCAGAAGACCGTCGCTTGTCCAGTGTCTTTTCGCAAAATAAAGGACGACTTCCAATTCCGATTACTGGACCTTATGTGATAGTGGGACACTTTGGACAGTATCAGGTGAAAGGTTTACGGAATGTACGTTTGGATAATAAGGGTATCGATATAAAGGGTAAAGATGGTGCGCAGGCTCGTGCCATATTCGATGGAGAAGTTTCGGCTATATTCCAATATAATGGATTGTCGAATGTTCTTGTCCGTCATGGTAGCTATATTTCAGTGTATTGTAACTTGTCGTCGGTGTTGGTAAAAAAAGGCAGTGTGCTGAAAGCACGCGATATCATTGGTCAGGTCAATACAGATAAGGATGGTAATACAGTACTTCACTTTCAGCTTCGTAGGGAAACGGAAAAACTGAATCCGGAACTTTGGTTACATCGTTGATCCTTTGATTGTCGGAAATAGTTCTTTTCCAGATGAATGCCTTCTTGGTCGTTTATCGATCTGTATGAGGTAATATTGTAATAGACTATTGAGAGATTATATATCTTTTTGTAGAAGGTATGTGATCGGAGTATCTGTTTTGATTGCTTCGGCAGTTTGGCTATATATGCTGAGGCTAATAAAACAAATTCTGGTGATATTCTTTATGAATGATCACCAGAATTTGTTTTGTTCAGGATTATATTCAAATCCTACCGCTTTCAGTTTGTTTACGATTTCTTCTTTGTTGACCTGCATGTCTTGGCAAAGTGCATCCAGTGAAGGATAGAAATCACGCAATTTCATGTTGATGAAGCTAAACAGCATCATCGGGTCTTTAGGTAATTCCATATGTTTATTCCTTTTTTATTTGCGGGTGCAAAATTACATTATTTTGCGTTTCATTGTTCCGGTTATTAGCAAGATATAACATTGTTCGGTAACTTTTGCATTATTGCTGGCTTTCAATAGGAAATAATTGTAAAATAAATACTAAAGTTTTCTGTGTTACTCCCCTCAACTCGGGAAAAAACATTACCTTTGCACTCTCAATAATGATCATTATATAGACTCAAAAAGTATTTGTAAAACATGATGGAGCTTGATTTACTCACAGCTATATCACCTATTGACGGTCGATACAGAAGCAAAGCCGGTGCTCTGGCTGCTTATTTTTCAGAGTTTGCACTGATGAAATATCGTGTGCGGGTTGAAATTGAATATTTTATCACTTTGTGTGAATTGCCGTTGCCGCAGCTGAAAAGTTTCGATTCGGCGCGTTTTGAATCACTGCGTGATATTTACCGTAACTTCTCGGAAACAGACGCTCAGCGCATCAAGGAAATTGAAAGTGTTACAAACCATGATGTAAAGGCTGTTGAGTATTTCATCAAGGAACAGTTTGATAAACTGGGAGGACTGGAACATTATAAAGAATTTATTCATTTTGGCCTGACTTCACAGGATATCAATAATACTTCTGTGCCTTTGTCTATCAAGGATGCGTTGAATGATGTATATTATCCGCAGATTCAGAAACTGATAGATCAGTTGACAACGTATGCAGAAGAATGGAAAGATATTCCGATGCTGGCAAAAACACATGGTCAGCCAGCTTCTCCGACTCGTCTGGGAAAGGAAATTATGGTCTTTGCATATCGTCTGAATCGCCAGTTGGCTGTTCTGAAAGCATGTCCTATTACTGCAAAATTCGGTGGCGCTACAGGTAATTATAATGCTCATCATGTAGCATATCCGGAGTTTGACTGGAAGGCTTTTGGTAATAAGTTTGTTGCCGAGAAGCTTGGACTGGAACGTGAAGAATATACTACTCAGATTTCCAATTATGATAATCTTGGTGCCATATTCGATGCCATGAAGCGTATCAATACGATTATGATTGATATGAACCGTGATTTCTGGCAGTATATCTCTATGGAATACTTCAAGCAGAAAATCAAAGCTGGTGAAGTTGGTTCGAGCGCAATGCCTCATAAGGTGAATCCTATCGACTTTGAAAATGCGGAAGGTAATCTGGGTATGGCAAATGCTGTATTGGAACATTTATCATCGAAACTTCCTGTATCGCGTTTGCAGCGTGACCTGACCGACTCTACGGTTTTGCGTAATATCGGTGTTCCGTTCGGACATACAATCATTGCAATCCAGAGTTCATTGAAAGGACTTGGTAAATTGCTGTTGAATGAACATAAGATTTATGAGGATCTGGATAATTGTTGGAGTGTAGTGGCTGAGGCAATTCAGACTATTCTTCGCCGTGAGGCATATCCGCATCCATATGAAGCATTGAAAGCATTGACTCGTACTAATCAAGCTATCAATGAGGCATCTATTAAAGACTTTATTGAGACACTGAATGTCAGTGAAGATATTAAGAAGGAATTGCGCGCGATAACTCCGCACAATTATACTGGAATGTAAAATCTATAAAAAAAGTTTAGCCCGAGAAGGGTGTAATTATTAATCTATAAATAGAAAACAACAATTATGGCAGAAAGAGAAAACAGACAGGAGAGTGAAAACACTCAGTCTGGCCGCGATGGTTACAAGTCTTACAACAGAGAAGGTTATAACAGATACAACCGTAATGAGGGAGGTAACAGTTATGGACGTCGTCCGCGTTTTACTCCGAATAATGAAGGAGGCGAACGTCCTCAGCGTTCTTACAACTCTCGTTATAATAATAACAATGGAGAAGGCGGAGAACAGCGCCCGTATCGTCCGCGTTTTAATAACGGCGGTCAGCAGGGCGAAGGTGGTTATCGTCAGCAACGTTCTTATGGTAGTCGTCCGTCGTACGATAACAATAATGGTGAACGTTCTTCGTATAATCCAAACTTTAATAATAATGCTCGTCCTCATCGTCCGTATAATTCTCGTTATAACAATAATAATGGAGAAGGCGGAGAACAGCATCCGTATCGTCCGCGTTTTAACGGTGGTCAGCAAGGTGAAGGTGGCTATCGTCCGCAACGTCCTCGTTTCAATAATGGCGGTCGGCAGGGTGGCTACAATCGTCAGCAAGGTGGTGGCTATCGTCCTCGTACGGCCGATTATAATCCGAATGCTAAGTATAGCATGAAGAAACAAATCGAATATAAGGATATATTGACAGATCCGGATGAGCCGATTCGTTTGAACAAGTTCTTGGCAAATGCAGGAATCTGTTCACGTCGTGAGGCTGATGAGTTTATTACTGCCGGAGTTGTTTCGGTAAATGGGGTAGTGGTTACTGAATTGGGTACTAAAGTTAAACGTTCTGACGAAATTAAGTTCCATGACCAGCCTGTTAATATTGAACGTAAGGTATATGTATTGCTGAATAAGCCCAAAGATTGTGTTACGACTTCTGATGATCCTCAGGAACGTAAGACTGTTATGGATTTTGTAAAAGGTGCTTGTAAAGAGCGTATTTATCCGGTAGGACGTTTGGACCGTAATACTACAGGTGTATTGCTTTTGACAAACGATGGTGATTTGGCTTCAAAACTTACTCATCCGAAGTATCTGAAGAAGAAAATCTATCATGTTTATTGTGATAAAAACGTAACTAAGGCAGATTTGGATCAGATAGTTGCAGGTATTACGTTGGATGATGGAGAAATCCACGCAGATGCTGTTAGCTATGCTTCGGATACAGATAAGTCGCAGGTAGGCATTGAAATCCATTCAGGAAAGAATCGTATTGTCCGTCGTATTTTTGAATCGTTGGGTTATCGTGTAATCAAGCTGGATCGTGTATATTTCGCTGGACTTACTAAGAAAGGTTTGCGTCGTGGTGACTGGCGTTATCTGACTGAACAGGAAGTAAACATGCTCCGTATGGGATCTTTTGAATAATTAGTTAATGAAATAATAACATGGAAACAATTCGTAGAACAAAAATTGTTGACCTCTTGAAGTGCCGTGATTTCGGGACAATGGTCAATGTGAAAGGGTGGGTGCGTACTCGCCGTGGTAGCAAACAGGTAAACTTCATTGCCTTGAATGATGGTTCTACTATAAATAATGTGCAGGTAGTTGTTGATTTGGCAAACTTTGACGAAGAAATGCTGAAGTTGATTACTACCGGAGCATGTATCAGTGTGAATGGCGAACTGGTTGAATCAGTAGGATCAGGACAGGCAGCGGAAATCCAGGCTCGTGAAATTGAGGTTTTGGGTACTTGCGATAATACATATCCTTTGCAGAAAAAGGGACATTCTATGGAATTCTTACGTGAAATTGCTCACTTGCGTCCGCGTACGAATACATTTGGAGCTGTGTTCCGTATTCGTCATAATATGGCTATCGCCATTCACAAGTTCTTCCATGAACGTGGATTCTTCTATTTTCATACACCGCTTATCACAGCTTCCGACTGTGAAGGAGCCGGTCAGATGTTTCAGGTTACTACCATGAATCTGTATGATTTGAAGAAGGATGAGAATGGATCGATTATTTATGATAACGATTTCTTTGGAAAACAGACCAGTTTGACTGTATCAGGTCAGTTGGAAGGTGAATTGGCAGCTACGGCTTTGGGAGCTATCTATACTTTTGGACCGACATTCCGTGCTGAAAATTCAAATACTCCACGCCACTTAGCTGAGTTTTGGATGATTGAACCGGAAGTCGCTTTCAATGATATCAATGATAATATGGACTTGGCAGAAGAGTTCATTAAGTATTGTGTTCAGTGGGCACTCGATAATTGTTATGATGATGTAAAATTCCTGAACGATATGTTCGATAAGGGATTGATCGAACGTCTGCAGGGAGTTCTGAAAGAAGAGTTTGTACGTTTGCCCTATACGGAAGGTATCAAGATTTTGGAAGATGCCGTTGCTAAAGGGCATAAGTTTGAATTCCCTGTTTATTGGGGGGTAGACTTGGCTTCTGAACATGAACGTTATCTGGTGGAAGAACACTTTAAACGTCCTGTAATCTTGACCGATTATCCGAAGGAAATTAAGGCGTTCTATATGAAACAGAATGAAGATGGTAAGACTGTTCGTGCAATGGATGTACTCTTCCCGAAGATTGGTGAAATTATCGGTGGCTCTGAGCGTGAAGCAGATTATGATAAATTGCTTGCTCGTATCAAGGAACTGAATATTCCGATGAAAGATATGTGGTGGTATCTTGATACACGTAAGTACGGTTCATGTCCTCATTCTGGCTTCGGTCTGGGATTCGAACGTTTGTTGCTGTTCGTTACGGGTATGGCAAACATTCGTGATGTTATTCCTTTCCCGCGTACGCCGCGTAATGCTGAATTCTAAATCGATACCTATTGTCTATATTGAGGCGAATCTCCAACTGGGGATTCGCTTTTTTATTTTATAATATATAATAAGGAGGGTGCATAGGTTCTTTCTGTTTCGTCTTGAATATCTTTAAAAAAAGGTAAAATAAAAAATGAGTATGGAAACTTTTCAATAGTTCAGAAGCGGCTGTACCCAAGCATATAAAAATTATAGCTGTAAAAAGGTGAAATATGCTATTCTTTTTCATATAATTCAATAATTATTATTTTATAGGTTTAATTAATTCATGTCAACGGTAACGCCGCCTTTTACTTTTATAACCATCTTGTCCAAGCGAAGGTATTGATTCTTATTCAGGATTTTTCCACTTGTTTCAGCAGATGAGGTTGCTGCAACTTCATAGCTGAGTCCATCCAGTTGCTTGAATACATTGGTATCTGTTGCTTTCAATGTAATTTCAAGTGGGGTTACTACTCCCTTGTCAGTACCTGCTGCTATTTTACTTGAAACTGTTGTAGAGATTTCATCCAATACCTTTCCGTCCTTGTCTATTGCATTTACAGTCATATCCATTGTCAGAGGGATGGTATTGGTTGCTTCCATCGAAACGACCAGTTCCTTTACAGAAAGGTCTTTGATATCTTTATTCCAATCGTTTAGAATGTCACTGTAGACAATGTTTGTACCTTCGTTGAATTGCAAAGGAGCATTTATTTCATAGTCTGTCTTGACATTGTATGTACTGCCTAAGACAATGGTACATCTCTTATCGGCAGCTTTAGCCTCGATGTTGTCCATACGGATTTCATCCGGTATCGTTTCTATTAAATCATTCAGGTTTTCAACTGTAACGCAGGCGTCAGCGCCTTCTACATCCTCGTTCAGTCTGTGCAGACAGATAATGTAATCGTTGGGCTGATCACCTGGTATGGTAATCAGATTGGGTGCCTGACCTACGGGAACAGATGCAATCAGTTGACCATTTTTGTACGATTTCAAGACACCACTGAAATTAATTTCAACAGGTGAGGTATTGCTAACTGTCAGATATATCTTAGGATCAGTCATATCTATTCTAACCTGCTCATCTTTCAAGAAGTCGGGTAAGTTATTTATTGCAATCGGATCGATAGATACATTAATTTCAGGATCGACTTTTGCTGTAACTTGAGTCAGTTGGATTCCATCAATTTTGAATTCTGTATTCATTATCATTTGAATAGCACTTCCTCCAGCTGTCGTACTGGTTCCGCTTATTTTTATATCATCTGCAATGACCAAATGTCCCGGAGCTACAAGACCTTTTCCTGCTCCCATTGCGGTGAAATCGATATGTGTAATATTAATAGGTATATTGAGCGATAATGTGCTGGAAACATTAATGTCTTGTTTAAATGTCCAATAGTTCGTTAAAAATTCGCCAAGCCTAAGCGGCTCTGGC
>HF993209.1 GCA_000436795.1 Bacteroides sp. CAG:1076 | reverse complement strand
GCCAGTGGGCAGAGAGATTGCATAAACTGGCCGAATCTGATTCTACCATCAACGCCTCAATCGAAGTAGGACTTTTTCAGATCGGGAAAAATGCCTGTGTCGACAAGCTGGCGTTCAAATGCGGACATCTTCCGGAAGACAAGGAACGACCTTATGCTTTTCTGATGGGGAAAAAATTGAAAAAAGGTCCCGAGGCGTATACCGATGTGCTTGATGCTGTAAAGGCCGACTATCGGAGAGAGCAGGAAAAAGAGCAGCTTGCTTCGTTAATGCAACATTTTGGCGTAGAAATAGAACAAGACGTTTTAAAAACCGTTAATTGTTGCGGAAGTAATTAATTAATACTGTATCTTCGTTCACTGATTCAGAGTAATAAGGCGAATGGGCAAATTTAGTATCTTCATTATTGCAGGGCTGATAGCTTTGTCAGGTTGTGGCAAGACGGTAGACCATAAGGGAAAAACTCCCTTGGTGGAAGTCGGTCATGAATTTCTGTATAAGGAGGACTTGCAGGCAGCCATGCCAGTGGGGATGCGCGGAGAAGACAGTGTCCGGTTTGCCGATGAATATATCCATAACTGGATAACAGATGTCTTGTTATACAAGAAAGCAGAAGGAAACATTCCCGATAATGTGAAAATAGATGAGCTGGTAGCCTCGTACCGTCGTGCGCTGATTATGCATACCTATCAGGAGGAACTGGTCAACCAGAAGCTGGGCAGTGAAATCTCGGATGCAGAGATTGAACAATATTATAACCAGAATGCCGGAATGTTTCGTGCCAACCAGCCTTATGTGCAGGGATTGTTTATGAAAGTACCGGTAAGTGCCCGTCATTTGAACAATGTACGTGCATGGTACAAGAAGAATACACAGGAAGCTATCGACAAGCTGGAGAAATTCAGTATCGGCAATGCCGTGAGTTACGATTACTTTTACGACCGGTGGATTCCGGTGTCGGATATTGCAGCCAAGCTTCCGCTGAAAGCAGTCGATACAGATACTGACTATTTAAACCGCAACCGCAATGTAGAGGTGCGTGATACGGCGTATTGTTATTTCCTCCATGTAGAACATTTTCTGCCTGCCGGACAACAGTTGCCGCTGGAATATGCCAAGAGTGAAATAAAAGAAATATTAATCAATCTGAAGCGTGTGGAGTTCATTAATCGAATGAAGGATGATTTGTATAAAAAGGCTTCAGAGGATAAGGACATTATTTATTATTAGAATCCGAACAATGAATAAGATTAAGTTTATCAAGGCTTATGCTTGTATGCTTTTGTTGCTTGCCGGAGTGTCGGCTTATGCGCAAAATAATGTGATAGACGAAGTAGTCTGGGTCGTAGGTGATGAGGCTATTTTGAAATCGGACGTGGAGAATGAACGTCTGAACGCTCAGTATGAGAACCGGCATTTCGACGGTGACCCGTATTGTGTGATTCCGGAAGAACTTGCCATTCAGAAACTTTTCCTGCATCAGGCGGAGATAGATAGTGTGATGGTTTCCGATCAGGAAGTGATTCAGGACGTTGAGCAGCGTATCGCATGGCTTACCGACCAGATCGGATCGAAAGAAAAGATGGAGGAATATTACAATAAGTCGTATACTCAGATTCGTGAAATGTTGCGCGAAAATGTAAAGAGTCAGAAAACTGTGCAGCAGATGCAGCAGAAGATTGTAGGTGATATTAAGCTGACTCCTGCCGAAGTTCGTAACTACTTCAGTCAGTTGCCTCAGGATAGTATTCCGTTTATTCCGACTCAGGTAGAGGTACAGATTATTACGCAGGAACCGAAAGTTTCGGAAAAAGAAATAGAACGTGTAAAGGCTCAGTTACGTGAGTATGCCGACCGTGTAAATAAGGGTGAAACTTCTTTCTCTACGCTGGCTCGTTTTTATTCGGAAGATCCGGGTACTGCGCGGCGTGGTGGTGAAGGTGGATTTACCGGAAGAGGTGAGCTGGTGCCTGAATTTGCAAATGTTGTGTTCAACTTGACGGATACCAAGAAAGTATCGAAGGTGTTCGAAACAGAGTTCGGTTATCACATTGCTCAGTTGATTGAAAAACGAGGTGACCGAGTAAACTACCGTCATATTTTGTTGCGCCCGAAAGTAGACCAGAAAGACATTGATGCAGCTCTTGCCCGTCTGGATTCTATTGCAGACGATATCCGGAAAAATAAATTTACTTTTGATGAAGCTGCTACCTGGATTTCGCAGGATAAAGATACCCGTAACAATCATGGATTGCTGGCTAACCCGCAGACCAGTACTTCTCGTTTCGAAATGCAGCAGTTGGCCGGTCTGATTTCGCAGGATGTGGCAAAGGTTGTAGAGAACATGCAGATAGGTGAAATATCAAAACCTTTTACAATGATCAATTCAAAAGGTAAGCAGGTCTGTGCAATCGTCAAGCTGAAAAACCGTATTGATGGTCATAAGGCAACCATTACCGAGGACTATCAGCGTTTGAAAGCGATGGTAATGGCTAAACGAAGCGAGGAAAAGCTTCAGAAATGGATTGTAGAAAAACAGAAGAATACATATGTACGTATCAATCCCGACTGGAGAAACTGTGATTTCAAATATCCGGGATGGATCAAGAACTGATACTTAAACTCATATATGCAGAAACAGAAGAACAAGAAAAATATATTTGGCGGGCATAGGGTGCTGTTAGCAGGCGTCCTATGCCTGTTCGGCTTTTGTCTGCTGGCACAGAAGCCGGTTCAGAACCGGAAACCGAAGGCGCAGACCGATACGGCAAAGGTACAGAAGACTCAGGCTGCTCCCAAAAAACAGCCGGCCAAGAGTAAGGTGTATCTGATCCATTCCGATTTGTTGCGCAAAGATTCACGTCATCCGGACGCGCAAGTCGTAGTAGGAAATGTAGTCTTTCGTCACGATAGTGTGTATATGTACTGCGATAGTGCTTACTATTACGACAAGATTAGTTCGTTCGAAGCTTTCAGTAATGTGAAGATGAATCAGGGGGATACACTTTTTCTGTATGGCGACCGGTTGTATTACGATGGAAACACCCAGATAGCCGAAGCGCGTATGAATGTACGTATGGAGAACCGTAATACAACACTGCTGACCGATAGCCTGAACTACGACCGTGTGTATAATCTGGGATATTTCTTCGATGGAGGTACGCTGATGGATGAACAGAACGTACTGACTTCGGAATGGGGGCAATATAACCCCAGTACCAAACAGTCGGTCTTCAACTATAATGTGAAACTGGTGAATCCGCAGTTTACCCTAACTTCCGATACACTGGAATACAATACGGCAAGTAAGATTGCCAATATTGTCGGTCCTTCGGATATCCTGAGCGACAATAATCATATCTATTCGGAACGGGGAACCTATAATACGATGACCGGAAAGGCATACTTGCTTGATCGTTCTGTCCTGACTAACGAAGGCAAACAACTGACAGGTGACTCTTTGTTCTACGATCGGAATGAAGGTTTGGGCAAGGCTTTCCGCAATATGGTATTGACCGATACCATCAACAAAAATATGATGACGGGAGAATACGGATATTATAACGAAAAGAAGAAATATGCGTTTGCTACCGACAAGGCTGTTGCCATCGACTATTCTCAAGGCGATAGCCTGTTCCTGCATGGAGATACATTGCTGATGGAAACTTTCCATCTGGATACAGACTCGATGTTCCGTGAGATGCGTGCATTTCATAAGGTGCGTTTCTACCGGACAGATGTGCAGGGAGTGGCCGATTCGCTGGTCTTTTCTACAAAAGACAGTTGCCTGACCATGTATCACGATCCTATTTTGTGGAACAAGAACCAGCAACTGGTAGGAGAAAAGATTTGTATGTATATGAACGACAGTACGATAGACTGGGCACATATCATCAATCAGGCGTTGTCGGTAGAGCAGATAGATACAACGATGTATAATCAGGTGACGGGAAAGGAAATGAAAGCATACTTCCGCGATAAGCAGATGTACAAGACGGAAGTTATCGGTTCGGTACGTCTGGTTTACTATCCGATGGATGCCGATAGTACACTGATTGGAATGAATGTTTCGGAAACCAGTAAGCTGGATATTTATCTGGAAAACCAAAAACTGGAGAAAATGGTGATGAGTCCTAAGTCGAACGGTACACTTTATCCGATGACACAGATTCCTTCCGGAACCAGTAAATTGCAGAATTTTGTATGGTTCGACTATATACGTCCGCAGAACAAGCAAGATATATTCAACTGGCGCAGCAAGAAAGTTGAAGACCAGTTGAAGAAGAATGTACGCGGCCCAGTAGAACTGCCGAACCAGCATTTGTTTGAAACTAAAAAGGAGTAAGAGTATGGGAATGTTTACGATGAGAAAGCCACGTGCATATCACCATGAGTATATTTACGTGGATGAGCGAAAGGAAAAGTTGGAGAAGATAGAAGAAAACGCAAAGCGTGATCTGGGGATGCTTCCTCCTAAGGAATTTTCTCCCGAAGACATCCGGGGAAAGTTTGTTGAAGGCACAACTTACCTGAAACGGCGTAAAGAAAGTGGACGCAAGCCCTTGAGTTACGCTACTATATTCATAGCCATAGCTGTACTTGCATATATCTTACACTATTTGGTGACTGGAGAACTTACTTTCTAAATTTTTTCATGTTATGAGCGATGTAATCCGTTTGTTGCCCGATTCCGTAGCCAACCAGATTGCGGCGGGCGAAGTTATACAGCGTCCGGCTTCTGTGGTGAAGGAGTTGGTAGAAAATGCCATCGACGCCGGAGCACATCACGTAGACGTTTTGGTGACTGATGCGGGCAAGACTTGTATTCAGGTCATAGACGATGGAAAAGGTATGTCGGAAACTGATGCGCGTCTGGCTTTCGAACGTCATGCGACATCGAAAATTCGTCAGGCTGCCGATTTGTTTTCTCTTCATACGATGGGTTTCCGTGGCG
>HF993208.1 GCA_000436795.1 Bacteroides sp. CAG:1076 | reverse complement strand
TGGGAAAAGATTGATGGAGGAATTGTATTGCATACAGCAAACTTGAAGCCGTCGGCCGATTGTATCGTAGCATTGAAATTAAAGTAAAAAATCTGTCAGAATTGCTGGAAGTAATTTTTCTTGCTTATATTTACAGAAAGAAATAAAAACAATGTTATGGTGATAAAAACTATTTTAGATACAGATTTATATAAATTTACTACTTCGTACGCTTATATCAAACTTTTTCCCTATGCATGGGGAACATTCACATTCAAGGATCGGGATGAAACAGAATATACAGAAGGCTTTCTGGAAGCATTGAAAAGTGAGATACACAATTTGTCGTTGGTATCGCTTCGTAAAGAAGAACTGGAATATATGTTTTCACATTGTCGTTTTTTACCGCGGATTTACTGGGAATGGTTATCTTCTTTCCGTTTCGATCCCGATAAAATAGAAGTATGTCTGGACGAGCAACATCATTTGCATATAGAAGTAACCGATTACTTATATAAGGTAACACTATATGAAGTTCCTTTGCTGGCGATTGTTTCGGAAATCAAGAACCAGTTCTTGAACAGGGTTCCGGATAAAGAATCTATTTTAGCCAAGCTGGCAGGAAAAGTTGAATTATCGAATGAGCACCATATGCCATTTTCTGAGTTTGGTACTCGGCGCCGGTTCTCGTTTGATGTGCACGATATTGTAGTAGCTTATCTGAAGGAACATGCCCGTTACTGTACCGGAACATCAAACTGCTATCTTGCCATGAAATACGATATGCGTCCGATGGGAACCCATCCGCATGAATGGTTTATGTTTCATGGAGCACAGTTTGGTTATAAACATGCTAATTACATGGCACTTGAAAACTGGGTAAATGTATACGATGGTGATTTGGGTACAGCCCTTTCGGATACATATACATCCGACTCCTTCTTGTCTAATTTCAGCAGGAAGCAAGCCAAGCTTTTCGACGGGGTACGATGTGATTCGGGTAACGAATTTGAATTCATCGACCGGCTTACTGCTCGTTACAAGGAATTAGGCATTAATCCGCAGACTAAAACGATTATTTTCAGCAATGCACTCGATTTTGAGAAGGCATTACATATCTTCGATTATTGTAAAGACAAAATAAACTGTTCTTTTGGTATCGGTACGAATCTGACAAATGATACAGGGTATCATCCCTCAAATATTGTTATGAAATTATCCCGTTGTAAGATGAATATTAACCAAGAATGGAGAGAATGTGTTAAATTATCAGATGATATGGGAAAACACATGGGAAGCAACGCCGAAGTAGAGGCTTGTTTGTATGAATTACGTCTAAAATAACGTGCGAAATACTAATTTGTTGCTAAAATGAATAAAAAACTTTCATTTTATTTTGTGATGTCGAAATATTCTCTACCTTTGCAAGCGTTTAAGACAAATAAAAGATAATAATGAATACATTTCTTATACATATTTTGCTATGCGGTATTATTATTCTATTGGTGCAACCAGTGGGAAGTGAGCCGTGTGCATGACGGTATAAGATTTATGATATAAAGCCTTTCTCACTTCTGGTGCGAAAGGCTTTTTGCTTAAATAAAACAATATAAAGATATACGTTTATGAGCGACAGATTATTTATTTTTGATACGACGTTGCGCGACGGAGAACAGGTTCCCGGTTGCCAGTTGAATACAGTCGAGAAAATTCAGGTAGCAAAGCAGCTCGAAGCTTTGGGAGTAGATGTGATAGAGGCAGGATTTCCTATATCAAGTCCGGGCGATTTTAATTCTGTAATTGAAATTTCGAAAGCCGTAACTTGGCCTACCATCTGTGCTTTGACGCGTGCTGTTCAAAAAGATATTGATGTGGCTGCCGAAGCGTTGAAGTTTGCCAAGCACAAACGTATTCATACGGGGATTGGAACATCGGATCCTCATATCAAGTATAAATTCAATTCTACTCGTGAAGAGATAATCGAGCGTGCAGTAGCGGCCGTAAAATATGCTAAGCAGTACGTAGAAGATGTAGAATTCTATGCGGAAGATGCCGGTCGTACAGAAAATGAATATCTGGCTCGTGTAGTAGAAGCTGTCATCAAAGCAGGAGCTACGGTTGTCAATATCCCCGATACAACAGGATATTGCTTACCCGATGAATATGGTGCCAAGATAAAATACCTGATAGATCATGTCGACGGAATCGACAAAGCAATCATTTCTACCCATTGTCATAACGACTTGGGCATGGCA
>HF993207.1 GCA_000436795.1 Bacteroides sp. CAG:1076 | reverse complement strand
TAGGTTGTGCCCTGAAACTGTTTAATTTTAGTGTTGAACGATTCAGCAATGCATTGACCTATTGTTGAAGAAATTGAGCACTTCATTGTAGTCATTAAAGCTTTTAAATGGATCAACGTAAAAAACTGAGGAATTCGTTGGTTAAGCATAAATTTTAGCAAGCCTGAACTATCCTATAAAGCCTCTGAACTGTGAACGGAAGCTCTTTATTTTTACATTGAGGGATTCAGATGCGGTATTTGTGGAACGCTTCTCGAAGAAGTTATTGATTTCCAGATAATGTGCCTATATGGATCTTGCCACTCTTGAGAAAGCAAGGAATCCCGATCTGTCCACCTCGTCATACCATCTGGCAAGTCTTGTCAATGCTGTATCCTTATACTTGCACTGGTGATATATCAGTCCAAGTTTCATTGAAAGATAATACGCTTTCTTTATATCGGGATTTTCCTGAAGAGGATTTCAGCATGCGCACGCTGTGATTCGGTCCATAAAGACTCTTTCTTATAGAGGAGATATATGCTTCTTGCCAGCAGCTGCTTCCTTGAATTCCTGTTCTCGAATACTGGAGCATGATAGATTTTTCCACATGCTTTGGCATGTGCCATTTGTATGGATTCCTTATCCAGGGCTTCCCAGCGAGTCTTCACTCTCATTTCCTGTACTGCCCATAAGCCAGCTTCTGCACGTGGAAACGGTCTGTCACACGGCGTGCGGCAGGGAAGCAGATACGTGCTGTCTGCTCCATGTTCGGAGCCATGTCGAGGGTTATCTCCCTGCTCTGGAAGCGTCTGCGTCTGGAAAACTTCAACAGAGCAGAAGTGATAGTCCGGACATCGGTGCCCTTTATGATTGCAATGATACTTCCTAAACGTTCTTTTTTCTATTTATCGGAATTGTATAAAGTTCATCCTATGAAAGGCTGACTTCATCTTTTCCATTACTCATATTATAATACTTACTTTTCTTACCTCTAATTATATATTTTTATAGTGATAAGTAAATTTCTTACAAAAATTATCTGGCTATATTAAAAATCTTTGTAACTTTAAACTCAGAGAACATAGGAATAGCTGTTTTTAATATTATAATTGGGTACCATAATATTAATGCTTTTATTATTATGTTCTTATTCTCAATATATTAACTCGAAGTTATATTTGAGTCTGCTCTAAAAAATATATACTGAAACAGTATCCAATCTTAAAATATTAAATCAGAGTGTTGATTATTTAGGGATATTTTGTAAATAGAATAAAATTAGCCAACTAATTCATACACAAAGTGTTGCGAATTAGCTGGTTTTTTTGTATCTTTAGGTATTCCCCCACAAATAAGGTTTGGCAGCCAAAACGAGGGAAATTCCCAAACCAAGATATGGCAAAAGTACAAAATATTTCAGAGATTCACCCTACTTTGGGCTTTACAGAATTTGATATTTTGGAAAAATACCGCAAGAGTTTTAATGAGAGTGAGCTTGGCAGGCTTCACTCGGTATTTCCGTTTGGGCGTATGGCAAAAGTCAACAACGGCATATCGTTCATC
>HF993206.1 GCA_000436795.1 Bacteroides sp. CAG:1076 | reverse complement strand
GCTGTCTGAACAGTTGAAACAATATCTTCGGCGAATATTTATTATTAATCCACAAGCGGACTTCTATACGTCGCACACGGCCCGTATCGAAGATATTCCGTTTGATATACAATCTTTACTTATATGCGAGTAATCAGTGGTATCTATAAACGTCGCCGCTTTGATGTTCCTCAAACATTCAAAGCACGACCAACAACAGATTTTGCAAAAGAAAATCTCTTCAATGTACTGACCAACTACATCGATTTTGAAGGCATCACGGCACTGGATCTTTTTGCCGGCACAGGAAGCATCAGCATTGAACTGGTTTCACGCGGATGCGAACGTGTCATTTCCGTAGAAAAAGATCCCCAGCATCACGCCTTTATCTGTAAAGTAATGAACGAAGTGAAAACAGACAAGTGCCTTCCTCTACGAGGAGATGTATTCAGATATATGGAACGGTGTAACGAGCAGTTCGACTTCATTTTTGCCGATCCTCCGTATGCACTAAAAGAATTGGCTACAATCCCCGATAAAATTTTTGAGTATAATCTACTTAAGTCTGATGGAATCTTCGTTTTAGAGCACGGAAAAGACCAAAATTTCGAAAGTAATCCACACTTTATCGAACATAGACATTATGGAAGTGTGAATTTTTCCTTTTTCCGATAAACAAATCTTCAAAACCTGAATATTATATAACCATTATCCCTTGTAGCAACCCAACATTATCTGATACTATAAGGGATATTTTTTATTTCAATGCCTACAGTAATGGGGCAAGTAATCGTACAACCGACTCCATTACTTTATTCTTCCATGAACGCTGTGCCCAGATTTTGCGAGATAGCAGTAAGCTAAATTTCTGGTCAGCCAAAAAGATATTCTTCAGTCGCCTTATGGTTTCTCTGTCATAAAAAAAGACATTCGCTTCGAAATTGTGCTCAAAACTTCGAAAATCCATGTTAGTCGATCCAACTGATGCAAACTCATCGTCGGATACCCATAATTTGGAATGTAAAAAGCCTTTGCGATACAAATATATCTTTACACCAGCTTTCATCAATTCATCTAAATATGACAACGAACCCATATGAGTAAGAAACGTATCTGCACGCTTCGGCAACATAATACGCACATCAACTCCTCCTAAAGCAGCAATCTGAAAAGCCGTCATGACTTCTTCAGTAGGAAGGAAATAAGGAGTTTCTACGTAAAAATAATGTTTGGCACTGCAAACAGCTTTCATCAGGCCTTGCATCAAATCGTGCCACTCCCCCACAGGATCGGATGTCACAACCTGAGCAATAGTCGATCCATAAGCAGATAATTTGGGATAATATTCGGCAGAGGTCAACAATGTACGTTCTACTACATACCAATCAGTCAAGAATGAACTCTGAAGTCCGTATACAGCTTTCCCGTCTATACGCACATGAGTATCTCTCCATATTCCCCAAGATACTCCTTTTATATATCGTTCCGCAATATTCATTCCGCCAATAAATCCTACTCGACCATCAATAATAGCAATTTTACGATGATTACGATAGTTGACTTTACTTGTAAAGCGAGGAAAACGAACTTTCAGGAAACTTTGTACTTCAATGCCTTCACACATCATCTGATCATAAAACATAGGATCGACTCTCCAACATCCTACATCGTCGTACAACAAACGAATTTTTACTCCCTGACGTGCTTTATCTATTAGTAAATCACGAAGTAAACGACCGACTGCATCATCTTCGAATATATAAAACTGCAAATGAATGTGATGCTTCGCCAAACTGATATCGTGCATCAGTGCCTGTAACATTGAGTAACCATCTGTATAAATATCTACAGTATTTCCTTCGAAAACCCACGCGCTATTTACGCGGGTAAAAAAAGACATCAGGCGACTTGTACTTGCTTGTTCTCTCAAATGTTCCTGAGCTTCATATTCAGCTATCGGACGCTTATTAAGGCGTGAGTATCCTTTTCGACTGATTAGTCGTTCTTTTCGGGTATTTTGTCCAAAGAAGAAATAAAAAAAGAGCCCTATTATAGGAAGAAAAAAGAGCACTAAAATCCAGGCCATTGTTTTCACCGGATTACGGTTATCTAAAATGACAATAAATATTGTTGCCAATATGATGCCAAAATACAATACATTGAATATTGCAGAAAACAATTCATTGATAACAATCGTATCCATAAGAAATCAGGTTTAAAACAAAAGTACAAGAAATTCTACGGAAAAACAAATACACACATCTACCTTCTTCTATAAACCTCTTTAAAACACTTATCAGATTAATGCAGATGATTCCTTACTATTTACACTTATGTACGTTATACCAGCTTCATAACCTTTTACAGCCTACTTCAAAACGGTATAATCAAACGACATCATCACGCTTTAAATCCTCGCAGCAGAAGGAACTCTTTCTTCCGGGATTCCGCCGGGGCAGAGGGAAATCTTCACTCCCATTTCCTTCGTACCATGAACTGCCGGAGAAAGCCCATGCGGGAGAGGAAGCCCTTCGCCCGCCGTCGGAGCCCCG
>HF993205.1 GCA_000436795.1 Bacteroides sp. CAG:1076 | reverse complement strand
AAGCGGCTTTCCCTATACTACACGTCAAAATTGGACGCTAACTATATTTATCCCGACAAGTTAAGGTGGTTATATTATCCTTGGCTTTGTCGGGATTTTTGTTTTATTGGGGAATCATGATATGCTGGCTTGTTAGAATATGGAACCTTTATGCTGTATTTTTATTATTTCTGTTACGTTCGGTAGAAATCGGTAGAAGCAGATAGGTTCTGATAACTCCCTTTGCCGGAAAGAAAGCCGAGTGAAGCTAAGTATTTATTACAAAGAATGGAAATTTGTACCAGATTATCCTTCCATAGACAGCGATACTTGTATAAGACAGGGATAAGTCAAGAGAATTGAAACTGAGAAATGTTACTCAAAAATGCAATAGAGTACTAATGTATAATACATTCAATTTATTACGCTTAGTTGTTACAGTCAATGAGATTGTTGCAACAGTAAGTGAATGTGATAAATATAGTTCTGATTCAGTCATTTTGAACGAATAGAATCGGTAAAAGATAGAAATGGCATTATTCCTGATGTCAATTTATACAACTATTATTGGCACTAAAGATTATTTTGTGTATATAAAAATAGGATTCAGTTGTAAGTTCTTTGTATATTTAGGCTCTGTTTTGATAACAGAAGTAATAATTTGTTTATCGTCAATTTAAGGGTAAAAGGGCTAAAGCTATTGGGTGGAATTAGAAGGGCTGCGCTATTTTAAAGGGGAACGTAGGATTTTCTAATAAAAAGAATGGAATGCTTTTGGGGCTTATTTTATAGCAGTATGAATATTTTTTCTGGTTTACTTGCTGAATTTACTGTTTTAAGAGGACAAGTTTCTAAAGAAATATGTAAATGAGTATGATATAATATTTGAAAATAAAATTAATGATGGATAAAATTAAAGACATTGAATACGAGGAACTTGTACAGTTCTGCCAAGAGGGGCTATACACCATGGTCGATTATATTGAGTTGCAAATTGATTTATACTACGACTGGTACGAATGGCTGGCTTTCCATGACCTTCCCAGGAATGAGCGAACTGCATCTCAGTATTTGGAATATTTTGAAGATCAAATTTATATTTAATAAAACCTATCTCATCTCAAAATAAAAACAAAGTGTTATGAAAATTCGAGATTACATGATTATTAGTGTTTTACCACTATTCTTGGCGGCTTGCCAGACAGACAAAATTCCTGTTCCGGAAAAGAATACTGACAATACCGAACAGACAGATGATACCGATCAGCCGGAGGATGAACCGGAAGATAAACCGGTTAACGAAGAACTTCTGCTCGGGTTGGATGCAACCCTGAAAAATATGGTAGAATCAAGAAAGGGGGTTATCAACGCATGGCAGTCGGGTAATGAAATAGGTCTGTACACGGAAAATAAAAATCTGAAGTATACCTATGACGGCAGCAAGTGGATTGCGGCAGAGCAATATGAGGTTCAGAAAGAACAGACCGTTTATGCCTATCATCCCTATACGGAAAATGTCGACATGCCTTATGTTCCTGTGGACCTGACACGTCAGGAGGACGTTATGTACGGGCAGTGTATCGTTACACCTGATTTCCCTACTGCAAAGCCTGAAATGAAACATGCCCTTTCACTTATCAGGGTAAAGCTGCTGCGCGATGAGTATATGGGAACCGGGCTGGTTACAGATGTAACTGTACGGAACGTGAACTCTCATCTGGCTATGGATGTGGTTTATGGAAACATCGCCTATCCGGATGCTCAGAAATGTGATATTCCTATAGGAGGTGGGTTTATGCTTAATGATGCCAATCCAACCGTGTCTGAAGCAATTCTTCCGCCCCTCTACCATCCGGATGGAGTATCACTTTCATTCAAGCTGGACGGGAAGGAAATGAACTATACTTTCCCCTCTTGGCACGACTGGGAGGCTGGCAACATCTATACCTATACAATTAAGATTAAGGGAGCTTACAATGCTGAAATTAACAAGGAAGATGTTCCCATAGATGTGGAGTACTGGAGCCAGTTCGGTAAGACAGATGAAATTGTCCTTAAAAATGTTGATTATACGGACTTTGAAAATATGTTTTTTATAAGTACCAATTATACTGAGTTCGGGTATGACTGTTACCAGAACGAAGGCAAGCCGTTCGGTCTGTTCTATACTCATGCTGGCAGTGAACCGTTCGAGGGAAAGTTACGTTTCGTATTCATGCAGGGCGGACAGATCGTGGAGAAGTTTCAGCCTATTGACATCAAGATACAGGGCGATTGGGACGGAAAAAAGATTCAGTGTTACGTGACTTCAGCACCCGGTACATACCAGCTTGTACCGCTGTTCCAGCGAAATGGAGAATCTACCTGGTTTAAGGCATTGGGTTATGAGCGAAATGGTTCAGATGCGGAATGGATGTACGAGGTGAAGGCTCCAGCACCGGATAACCTGCCGGCATTAAGGGATATTTTGCTGGAGAAAGAAGGGGATAATACGAATTTCTTAGGTTATGATATTCCATATAATGAAGCTTTTAATGTAGTTTATACTT
>HF993204.1:31000-85247 GCA_000436795.1 Bacteroides sp. CAG:1076 | reverse complement strand
TCGGAAGAGTGCAGACTCCTACGCTTGCCCTGATCGTAAAGCGCCAGCAGGAAATAGAGAACTTCAAACCCGAACCTTACTGGGAACTGAAAACGGTATATCGGGAAACGACCTTCAACTCGACCAAGGGTAAATTCTCGTCGAAGGAAGAAGGTGAGAAGTTTTTGGAAACCGTCCGGAACTCCGACTTTACCGTTACCGATGTTTCGGCTAAAAAAGGGACGGAAGCTCCTCCCCGACTGTTCGACCTGACTTCGCTGCAGGTGGAATGCAACAAGAAGTTCAGCTACTCGGCCGACATGACCTTGCAGCTTATCCAGTCACTCTACGAAAAGAAAGTGGCTACCTATCCGCGTGTAGATACGACTTTCCTGAGTGATGACATCTATCCCAAATGCCCGAACATCCTTGCCGGACTGAAAGACTATGCGGGTTTCACAGCTCCGCTGGCCGGAAAGAAGTTGCTGAAATCGAAAAAGGTGTTCGACAATTCGAAGGTAACCGACCACCATGCCATTATCCCTACCGGTGTGCAGCCTCAAGGACTGACTGATATGGAGAAACGGGTATTCGATTTGATAGCACGCCGTTTCATCGCAGTCTTCTATCCGGACTGTAAATTCTCCACAACTACAGTATTGGGAGAAGTCGACAAAGTGGAATTCAAGGCAACCGGTAAGCAGATTCTGGAGCCGGGATGGAGAGTAATCTTTGCCAAAGAACAGCAGGAAGAGCCTAAGGAAGGCGAAGAAGAACGCGTTCTGCCCCTCTTTACCGTAGGCGAAAGCGGACCGCACACACCCGATCTGACCGAAAAGTGGACACAGCCTCCCAAGCCTTATACGGAAGCTACTTTGCTTCGTGCCATGGAAACAGCCGGTAAACTGGTAGACAACGATGAACTGCGCGACGCCTTAAAGGAAAATGGCATCGGCCGTCCGTCTACTCGTGCAGCCATTATCGAAACACTTTTCAAGCGTCATTATATACGTAAGGAAAGAAAGAACCTGATTGCTACCCCAACAGGAGTGGAACTGATACAACTCATCCACGAAGAGTTGCTGAAATCGGCAGAACTCACCGGTATCTGGGAAAAGAAACTGCGTGAAATAGAACGCCGCAGCTACGATGCCGCTACGTTCCTTGCCGAACTGAAACAGATGGTAACCGAAATTGTATACAGTGTACTCCGCGACAATACGAACCGAAGGGTAACCATCATGCCCGATGAATCATCGGACAAAGGTACAGCAAAAGCAAAGGCTAAAAAGGGAAGCACCTCAAGGGTAAAGGCTTCGGACGCCGAGAATGATACAGCCTTAGCCAAGCCCAAGCGTACCCGGAAAGCAAACACCACAACCAAAGAGCAAACAACTGCTGCCCAAACGCAGCCGGTACCGACAACCACGCAGGCGGCAACAGGTGATGAACTGATTGGTACCCCTTGCCCGCTCTGTGGCAAAGGGCATATTATCAAAGGAAAGACTTCTTACGGGTGCTCGGAATGGAAAAACGGTTGCACGTTCAGAAAACCATTTTAAGGTTTTCGGGCAGGTAACCGCTGCGTATGCGCCACTCCTGTGGATAAAGGTTATTGGCACGGTTGCCGATGTTCTTTACAAAACCTAACGGAACATCGTGATAAGCCACCAGCACATATCCACGGGGGACGTCGGCATCCAGCACAACGACTTCCTTTCTTAAATAAGCAATGGCTTGCTCGTACGTCAGGTTGGCTACCGGGAAACAGTCTGCACAGCGTTTTACAGACATGGCCAGAGCGTGGTCGGGAATGCAATCCTTGCCTTTTAGTCCGGCCACCGTAATACCGGCATGAAGCACTTTTAAAGTCGACTTTATCACTTCATATAAATCCTGATATGCCACAGGGAAAGCTGTTATCTCATTATTCTCTACCGTCCATACATACTGCTCCGGACTGTCTACCCATGTCTTGACCTCTTTCGGACATACAACCGGCTGTCCTCCGGCTTTCTGACCTTTTTTCTTCTTATCCTTTTTCGGACGCTTACCCGTACAGTCTGCGGAAGCTTCCATTGTATCATCCTCATACTTACGAAGTACAGCCAGAAACAAGCCCTCTCCTACTGTACGATGTGGTAAAAAACGGTATACAGGGAAATCACTGCCGGTCAGATTGCCCGTAATGTTCCATTCTTCCTGTACAGCTACCGGAAGCACCTCAGCCCCCAGTTCGCGGGAAATCCATGCTACATTATCCTCGTTTTCCTCCCGATTATACGTACAGGTACTATAAATCAAAAGCCCTCCCGGTTTCAGGCAAGACCAGATATCCTTTAGAATCCGGCGCTGCCGCTGCCAGCAGACTGTTACATTGTCTATACTCCACTCGTCTACAGCTACCGGATCTTTGCGAAACATTCCTTCTCCAGAGCAAGGAACATCTGTCAGAATCACATCGAACACGGCTTCCAACGGAGTAAAATCGGCAGGATCGTTATTCGTTACAATCACTCCCTCATCTCCCCATTTGATCAGGTTCTCCGCCAGTACCTGCGAACGATTTCTCATCACTTCGTTTGCAACAAGCATACTGCCTTCGGGCAACACCGAACGAGCCAGCGTAGACTTTCCCCCGGGAGCCGCACAAAGGTCGAGCATCACCACAGGCGTATGTACATACTGACGTAATGCCTGCTCCACAAACATGGAAGATGCTTCCTGTACATAGTAACTTCCGGCATGAAACAAGGGATCGAAAGTAAAAGTAGGACGCGTATTCAGATAATACCCCGTTTCGCACCAGGGGATAGAAGTACTTTCGGCAGGAACAGACTTACATTTATTCCGGTTCAGACGGATACTTACGGGAGTATCGTGCTGCAAGGCTTCGTATAATTTTTCAAATTGCTCTTCGCCCAGCAAACTGCGGGTGCGTGTGACAAAGTCGGAAGGAAGGTTCATATAAAATGTTCGATATGGTTTTCGGAGTACAAAAATAGTACAAATAGCATTGTCCCCCAAGATATTTTCTATACCTTTGCAAACAAAATAAAAGAGATTCATCCGCATGAAACAATATTTGGACTTATTACAACGCATCCGCACAGAGGGTGTCAGAAAAGACGACCGCACCGGAACCGGTACGATCAGCGTATTCGGGCATCAGATGCGCTTTAATCTGGAAGAAGGATTTCCGCTGGTCACAACCAAGAAACTTCATCTGAAATCAATCATTTACGAACTGCTCTGGTTCCTGAAAGGCGATACCAATGTCAAGTATCTGCAAGAAAACGGAGTACGTATCTGGAATGAATGGGCCGACGAGAATGGTGACTTAGGACATATATACGGCTACCAGTGGCGTTCATGGCCTGATTATGAAGGAGGTTTCATCGACCAGATTTCGGAAGCAGTGGAAACTATCAAGCATAATCCTGATTCACGCAGAATCATCGTCAATGCATGGAATGTAGCCGACCTGAAAAACATGAATCTGCCTCCTTGTCACATGTTCTTCCAGTTCTACGTAGCCAACGGACGTCTGAGCCTTCAGATGTACCAGCGTAGTGCCGATACCTTCCTCGGAGTGCCGTTCAATATCGCCTCGTATGCATTGCTGTTGCAGATGATGGCACAGGTTACGGGACTGAAAGCTGGAGATTTTGTCCACACGATAGGCGATGCACACATCTATCTGAACCACTTAGAACAGGTGGACTTGCAGCTTACCCGTACTCCCCGCCCGCTTCCGCAAATGAAGCTGAACCCGGATGTAAAAAACATCTTCGACTTCAAATACGAAGATTTCGAACTGGAAAATTATGATCCGTGGCCTCACATTGCAGGAAAAGTATCTGTCTAACCCCTATAACCCAACATAACAATATGCTGTCGATTATCGTCGCTATCAACAAAAACAGAGGAATCGGATTCGAAAACAAGCTGTTATACTGGCTGCCGAACGACCTGAAACGTTTTAAGGCACTTACTACAGGACATACCATCATCATGGGAAGAAAAACCTTCGAATCGCTTCCCAAAGGTGCCTTGCCCAACCGCCGCAACATCGTGTTGAGCCGTAGTTGCCACGAATTTCCCGGAGCAGAATGTTTTCATTCGCTGCAAGATGCCTTGCACCAATGTAAGGAGGAAGAAGAAGTTTATATTATAGGAGGAGCAAGTCTTTATGCTGAAGCATTGCCTCTTGCCGACAGGCTTAATATCACCGAAATAGAGGATGCGGATAAAGAAGCCGATGTTTTCTTTCCGCCCATCAACCTCAACGAATGGAAAGAAGTCCAGCGTGAAAGCCATTCCACCGACGAAAAGCACCAATATGCTTATCATTTTGTAGACTACGAACGTATCTAAAACAATAAATCCCCGCTTCCAGCGGGGATTATCATTTTTATCTTTTCTTCTTGAAAAATTCTTTCATCAACTTTGCACAGTCCTCGGCAAGTACGCCTTTTACTACAACTGTCTTGGGGTGCAAGGCATCGGGCGCATACCGCTGATAGCCTCTTTTCTCGTCTTCAGCGCCAAACACCAGTTTTCCCGTCTGTGCCCAGGCTATTGCTCCAGCACACATCACGCAAGGCTCTACCGTAACATAAAGCGTACATTCATTCAGGTACTTGGCCCCCAGTGCATTAGCAGCAGCCGTTATGGCCTGCATTTCAGCATGAGCCGTCACATCGTTCAGGGTTTCGGTCAGGTTATGCGAACGGGCAATGATACGGTCGCGACAAACAACAACAGCCCCAACAGGAACTTCTCCCCTGCCGGCAGCTTTCTGCGCCTCCATTAAGGCCTGCTTCATATAAAAAACATCATCAGCCATAACTTATCTGCGCATATCGTGCTCCTTAAACAAAGTAGGATAATCGTCCTCCATATTCTGATGAATAAAAGCCAATATGGTTTCACGAAGCCAGCGCGCCTTGTTCTTTATCTGGTAAGTTTCCAGATACCGATCCACAATCTGCACTTCTTCTTCACTCATCAGGCATACCATCCGCCGTTTACGTGGCGGAACCGATGGTGGTACTTTTTTTCGTTTTTTTCCGTTATTCATCATTGCAGGTACAAAATTAGTACACTTCAACTAAATACAAAACAGAAAATACGTATTTTTGCAAAAAACAAAATGGCTAAGCACAACGAACTGGGAAAAGAAGGGGAAACAGAAGCTGCTGAATTCCTGATAAGCAAAGGCTACACAATTCGTCACCGCAACTGGCGTTCAGGAAAACGGGAACTGGATATCGTTGCACAGAAAGACGGTGAACTGGTAGTGGTAGAAGTAAAGACTCGCCGGAACGATGAGTTCGGCCGGCCGGAAGAGGCTATCACCGACCGGAAAATCAGAAACATCATCATCTCGACTGATGCATATATCAAGAAGTTCGAAATAGACCTGCCGGTTCGCTTCGATATTATTACAATAACAGGCACAGAGCCTCCCTTTCACATTGAACATATCGAAGAAGCTTTTTTACCGCCAATTTGGTAAGACATACATATAATATAACGTCAAGTCAGAAAAAATTATGGATATAGAAACCCTCCGTCAATATTGTCTAAGCAAGCCCGCCGTAACCGAATGTTTTCCTTTCGACGAAACAAGCCTTGTCTTTAAAGTTGTAGACCGTATGTTCCTACTGGTCGATCTGGAACATCCCGACCATGCCAGCATGAAATGTAATCCGGATTATGCCATAGAACTTCGTGACCATTACAACGGTATTGAAGGAGCTTACCATTTCAATAAGAAATACTGGAATCAGGTAGCACTGGAAAGTGATGTACCCGACCAGCTTATCCGTCAACTGATAGACCACTCGTATGAAGAAGTCGTCAGGAAGTTTACTAAAAAACAACGGGACGTTTTAGAGAAAACATCACCACGTTTTACTGAAAACGTGGGCACGTTTTCTACCGATTATCCGGAACCGATATTTCTAAGCGAAACAAACTCGACCAACAGCTACCTGGACGAATTGTGTAATACAACTTCGGTGGCAGAATTAACCAGCGTATATACCGACTTCCAGACTGCGGGACGCGGACAGAGAGGTAACAGTTGGGAGTCGGAAGCCGGAGCAAACTTACTTTTCAGCTTTGTAGTTTATCCTGACTTTCTGGAGGCTCGGAAACAATTCCTGCTTTCTCAGATCACAGCTCTTGCCTTACAGGAAGTCTTGTCGCAATATACCGACGAAATCCGTATCAAATGGCCCAACGATATTTATTGGAAAGACAAGAAAATCTGCGGAACCTTGATAGAAAATGATCTGACGGGCATACACATCAGCCGTTCCATTTCGGGCACAGGCGTGAATCTGAATCAGGAAAGCTTTCTGAGTGATGCCCCCAATCCGGTATCACTTTTTCAGATAACCGGACGGCGTTACGACCGCAAAGAAATTCTGGATGAATTCATGGAACGTGCCGCCTACTACTATTCACTCCTGAAAAATGGAAATGCAGAACTGATTTCTTCACGCTATCAGGCTGTACTCTATCGCAAGGAAGGCTTTTATGCCTATGAAGATAAAGACGGAAGTTTCCGTGCACGCATCTGTGGAATAGAACCATCGGGAGCTTTAATCCTGGAAGATGAGAGCGGAAAGAGAAGAGAATATATGTTTAAAGAAGTGTCTTTCGAATTATAATCCTAAGCATGTCACCTACCAGCCAACGAATATTACACATAGCTATACCTTCTATCATTTCGAATATTACAGTTCCCTTGCTGGGACTGGTAGATGTTACTATCGTAGGTCACCTCGGTTCGGCTTCATACATCGGAGCCATCGCTGTAGGAGGAATGCTTTTCAATATGATCTACTGGATATTCGGCTTCTTACGTATGGGAACAAGCGGACTGACGGCGCAAGCCTATGGCGGTCACGACCTAAAGGAAGTCACCCGCATCTTACTGCGTTCGGTCGGTATCAGCCTGATGCTGGCGCTGGCTCTACTTGTATTACAATATCCCATACGGATAATTGCCTTCGAACTGATAGATACCAGTGCCGAGGTACAGAAGCTTGCCACATTATATTTTCACATTTGCATCTGGGGAGCTCCGGCAACTCTTGGTTTATATAGTTTTTCGGGATGGTTCATCGGCATGCAGAACTCACGTTTTCCGATGTTCATAGCCATTACACAAAACATTGTAAACATAGCAGCCAGTGTACTTTTTGTTTTTGTTCTTGGCATGAAGGTGGAAGGAGTTGCCTTGGGTACGCTAATAGCTCAGTATGCAGGACTTTTCATGGCGTACTTGCTCTGGCTGCGTTACTATCGTCCTTTACGAAAATATATCGGCCGGAAAAATCTCTTTACCCATGACGCCATGAAACGCCTGTTTCAGGTAAACCGGGACATCTTCCTCCGAACCTTGTGTCTGGTTGCCGTTACCGTGTTCTTTACTTCTACCGGAGCTGCCTATGGAGATGTAGTCCTGGCTGTCAACACCCTGCTCATGCAATTGTTTACACTCTTCTCTTATATCATGGATGGATTTGCCTATGCAGGAGAAGCACTGACCGGCAAATACATCGGAGCGGGAAACAAACAGGAACTCCACCGTACCATCCGGCATTTGTTCGGTTGGGGAATCACCTTGTCGATTGCTTTTACGTTGCTCTATGGAATAGGAGGACAAGGATTTTTAGGACTGTTGACGAATGACCTGTCGGTTATTGCTGCTTCGGGCGATTATTTTTACTGGGTACTTGCCATTCCGCTTGCCGGATTTTCAGCTTTCCTGCTGGACGGTATCTGCATCGGAACCACTTCCACCAACATCATGCTGAAAGCAATGGTAGTAGCTGCCGGAAGTTTCTTCCTGATTTATTATGGACTACACCATACACTTCACAACCATGCACTGTGGTTAGGCTTTATCGTTTATCTGGCACTGCGAGGCATCGTTCAGGCCTGGCTGCTCAACTCTTCGAGCCTACGAACTGCCAAGTGATGTTTCTTCTCGGCAGCTTTCCGATACCAGTATAACGCCTTCTCCCTGTCCGGTGCACCGGTCCATCCTTCCTCATAAGCTTGTCCGATGCGATAAAGAGCATAGATATCTTCCGACTTTTTATATGCTTCGAAAGCCAAAGGAAGGGATATGGGTAAGGCTCCGCAACCCTTTCGGTATAAATCTCCCAAATTTGTAGGGGCATATAAATGATCTCCCTGAAGATAAGCCTGCTTGAACCAGTACTCGGCTTTCAGTCCGTCACGTTCTACGCCGATACCTTCCTGATAGATAGTTCCTAAATCGTTCAGCACGACTCCCGCTACATCCGCTCCAGCCTGATAACTTTCACCGAGAGCCACCAGCATTTCTGTATCTTCACGCGAATAGCTTTCCCAGGTTTCGGCCCCGTCTATCTGCCAGGACTTAACTCGTCCAATGGAAACATGCTGAGGAACATCGACTTCGGTTTCCAGCTCTTCCCGTCGATGGTCTTCTTCCAGTTCCGCTTCAGTTGCTTGTGGAAGTAGCCCTTTCCGCATGATATACTGTACATAGCCGTAAATGCGCGGAGTGGAAGAATGAAGATTCACTCCATATTGCGCCAATAAATCCAATGACAAATAAGGGGTTCCTTCCAATGGAAGGCCTACATAATAACGTGGAAACACAGACAATGCCGATTTCAGCATTGCTATTTCTTCTCCAATGGCATCTTCAATCCATGCTTCATCGTATACACGATATACTGTTTGGTCCGCAGCATCGGGAAATGTCAAGTTCTTATGGTTAAGATGCTGACTCAAACAGTCTATCAGGTATGGAAAGAACTTATAATCGTTATAGGAAGCCAGTCCGTCTATCATGACTTCATATTCATCCGGCCCCTCTGCTATGACAAACATAGTTGTTGAGATTTCCGGACGAGTGAAATAATAATAGCTGCGTTCTCCGTCGTAACCTTCAAATTCAAATTGAAAAGGAACATCCAGTTCACGCAAAAAGACATCCAAATTTAGCCTGGCCGATGAATGTATATATACTGATTTCATGCCTTCTCTCCCTCTTCTGTACCATCCAACAGATATTCCTTTCTAAACATGTCAAGAAACAACAGGAACAATGACACCAGCAAAGGTCCAAAAATGATTCCCATGAATCCAAAAATCGGCAGTCCGGCCACAACACCGAATATCGTAATCAATGGATGAATGTTAGCCATTTTCTTCTGAAGAATAAAGCGAATCAAGTTATCACACTGAGAAATAATAATACCTCCATATCCCAACAGGATAAGCGCGTTTACCCATTCACCCATTATCAGGAAGTAAACAGATACCGGAACCCAAATCAATGCAGTACCCACCAATGGTATAATCGAAGCAAATGCTGTAAGCAATGCAGTCAGATACGGATTGGGAGCATCACACAGCCAATATCCTCCTAAAGAAATAATACCCTGTATAACAGCCAGCAACGGAATACCTATAGCATTCGACCGTACCATCAACTGGATTTTATTAAGTACTTCACGCTTATTTGTTTCAGTAAAAGGCATAATGGTCGATACATAATGCTCCATTTTCTTGCCTTCCCACAACATAAAAAACAAAAGCATAATGGCAACCGCGAGATTGACAACCAAATCGCTTACGCCAGTCATTATCTTTTGTCCGATAGAAGATGCCTGCGCTACCATAAACGACAAGCTTTGCTCTGACAGCAAATCGAATCCGGTGCGTTCCTCTATCACATCAATAACCTGGCGTGCAGGTTGAATGATCGACTGAGTATCAAAATGCATTCCCGAAATTTGGCTCACAATTGCCCAACTGAACAGCGACAACGGAATCAGGATAAAGAGAGTAACTCCGATTGTGATAATCCAGACTGCCAGAAGTGGCTTTATCTTGCTCTGAAGCCAATTCGAAAAATTACGCAATAACAGATATAAAGTGAATCCTCCTAATATACCATTCATAAATGGCTGTGCCTGACGAAACAACAAAATTCCTAATCCGATGATTAAAATAACTAAGGAATATTTCCAATATTGCTCTTTCATACTACAAATTTTCTTTTTAAAATTATGACAAACAGACTGTCCGATCGGGAGCAAAGTTACGGAATTATACTTATCGGCAAGCTTTTTAATGTCTTATTTTCCACGGAAAGTACATAAGAACATACGATAAAAGTACATACGCCCTGTCTTTTAAAAAGATATGATAATAAAAAAGGTCGTTTACGAAGTTACTTCATGCTTTCAGCACAAAATGAACGTTTCATAAACGACCCGGCATTTTTCAAATTCCACATTCAATAAAATGCCTTACTTTACCTAAAAAATTCCCAATACCTACGTATGCTTTGCCGGTTTACTCGATACCTATTTCATCAACAAAAATGAATGCAGGTCGTCCGTTACCCCAATGCCATGCAGGGATTTTATATTCCGGTTTAGCAATAATCTTAACATAACGAGTATTTACAGAGTTAAACTCCAATTCATGGGTATAAATACCATTTTTATCTTTAGAAGTAACAGGAGGAAAATCTTCCGTTTTCAATTCCTTAAAAGTTTTACCATCGTCGGATGCCAATACAGAAATGCTTCTTACATCCAAAATTTCTTCTCCTATCTCAACATAAGTCCGTACCCATGCTTTATGAATGGAAGTTTCCTGCTTTAGGTCAACGACCGCTTCCATATCATTTTTATAAAATGCAATCCACCGTCCTGTTCTGTAGTTGGGTGTTCCACTCAGTCCATCTACTAATGTATATTCGCCATTGAATTTATATTTTTCATTGATTGGTTGCAACAAAGTCAAAGGTTTGGCAGTAGCTTTATTGAAATCGATTTTTTCGGTAAGAACATCACTCTTTTTATTATTGCGGATAGTGATAGCTTTCAAGACACAACTTTCTTTTAACGAAAGTGTATCACTATATTGTTGCGATTTCGCTGTAGGTTCACTACCATCGAGTGTATAATAAATCGGTGAATTGCCAATTGCAGACAATACAACCTTTATTGAATTGTCTACGTAATCGGTAATATATTCTGCCTTGACGTTAAAAACATGCTTTGCATAATTATATCCCTTCAGGTCATAAATTGATATTAACTGAGGCAAACGCTGCAAGAAGTTATCATAATTCTTTTTCGCCGGCAACGTCCACTGAACTTCAGACAATGCAGCCAAACGAGGCAGTTCCATATACTCCAACTGGCTATAGGTAGGAATATATTCCGTCCACAAATTAGCCTGAACACCAATAATATGCTTAGCTTCGTCTGTTGTCAGACTTTGATCGACCGGTTCATAGCTATAAACTCTTTCTACAGATACATAACCACCGATAGCTAAAGGCTCATTTTCTGTATCTATTGTCTGATAATAATCGAAATACAAATGAGAAGCAGGAGTCATAATGGCATCATTACCCAGCTTGGCAGCTTCAATACCTCCTTCACTCCCTCTCCACGACATAACTGTTGCGGTAGGACTTAGTTCTCCTTCCAAAATTTCGTCCCAACCTATTATTTTCCGTCCTTTACTGTTCAAGAATTTCTCCGCATATCCAATAATGTAGGACTGCAATTTCTGCTCGGCTGTATGCTTGTCATCTGCTTTAATTCCCAAAGCCTTAATACGAGCCTGACATTTCGGACATTTCTGCCAACGTACTTTAGGACATTCATCCCCACCTACATGTATATACTCAGAAGGGAAAATATCTACTATTTCTCCTAAAACATCTTCGATGAATTTAAGAGTTTCATCGTTTCCGGCACACAATACATCGTCGGAAATTCCCCACTGCTTCCAGACTTCATATGGTCCGCCCGTACATCCCAGATAAGGATAGGCTGCCAATGCTGCCTGCATATGTCCGGGCAAATCAATTTCAGGCACAACTGTAATAAACCGTTCTTGGGCATATTTTACAATGTCACGTGCCTCCTCCTGAGTATAGAAACCTCCATATTCTACATTATCATATTCTCCTGAATTACGAGCGATAACCGTTCCTGCACGTTTGGAGCCAATGGTCGTAAGTTCCGGACGTTTCTTTATTTCAATTCTCCAACCCTGATCATCCGTAAGATGCCAATGGAACCGATTGATATTATGTAAGGCAAGCATATCTATAAAACGTTTGATAGAATCTGCCGGAAAGAAATGACGAGAAACATCCAGATGTACTCCACGATAAGAAAAGCGAGGATAATCGTTTACAACAGTAGAAGGAAAAAGTACATCACCCTCTGCAACAGGCATAGTCTTACGCAATGTCTGAATACCATAAAAGACTCCGGCTTCCGTTGCCCCTGTAATAGTAATCTGCTGTTTAGTAACCTCCAGATGATATGCTTCCTTATTAGCATTGTCCAGCCCAAGTGACAAAACAATCGCATTCCTATCGACGGACTTATCTGTCACTTCTAACTCCTTCCCCGTCTGTTCTTTGATATATCCAGCCAAAAATTCAGCATTACGTTTCATCGTATCATCACCTGCTGGATATACAATAACGGTATTGTTGTTCAAAACAAAATCACCAACAGCAGTAGTTTGTATTTCTTGCGGCAACGGAATGACATCAAAATTAGCTTGTACAGCATTATCTTTTGTACATGCATAAAAAACACTTCCTAATGCCAGCAGCATGATTACTGTTACAACATTCTTCCTCATACAGATATTTGCTAAAAAATTAAGAGCAAACTCTATATGAAACATAAAAAGTCTGCTCTTAATAACTTAATATATAACCTAAAATAAATTAGTTACACAATTAATTCGCAGTATAAATATAGAAATGAGTAATATCTACTCGCGACGGAACAGAAATCATCTCATATTTCAAATAACGAGTAGCCACAGTATACTTAAATGCAATATTTTGATAAGCACCCGATGTACCGACCTGTCCCATAGACTTCCAGGAAGTTCCATTTTCAGAAGTAAAGATTTCAACTTTAGTAGGACAGAAACTACCTCCCCAATGAGAAGTCTGTATACCCGTAATATTCTTCACTTCCTTAAAGTCAACAGTCAGCCAGAAAGGCTTACCATTGGTTGCGACATCTCCTCCACCGTTACCTATTACACTATTAGAGGTTTGGTTTTCTACTCCATCCATAAAAGTAAATGTCCAGTTCGTAGGATCTGTATTTAAAGTACTATTTTCTGGAGTTTTTCCAAAGAACAACAAATCTTCCTCTCTTTCTGCTTTCTTTTGAAATTTGATAGAAAGTGATTTATGTAATTCTGAAAGAGCGACATCTGAGTTAGCCGGCTCAATGCCTGTGACGTCAATATTCAAACTATACTCCGCTGCATCTGAAACGGAAACAATATCAGACCAATCGGTTATAGCTACAGAAATAGCTTCTGATTGAGTCGTTCCTGCTTTTATTACAGCTTTATTTGAAGACATAGTTATTTTATCAGCACTAATGCCTTCACATGTAGCACTTAGATCTACTGTCACATCATGATCAAGCGGTTTCTGTAAAGTTGCCATTACATCCATTGCTACAGCACCTTCGATACCTTTTCCTGTAAAATGATCCAATGTAAAGGTAGGCATAGGTTTCAAATAATCTACGGGTAACAAAGAAACATATGCCATATTCCATTCATTCAGTTGGTTTTCATCATCATCATTACATGATGTAAAAGGAATAGTTCCACCTATCAAGGCGGCCATTAATATATAATGAAAAAACTTTTTCATACTATTAGTCTTTATTTCATTCACCTCTCTGAAAGACAGAGAGGTGAATTATTATTAAAATTATTTATTTCCAAGGAGTTGCTGTATCAGTAGATAAGATACCATCTACCCAAGTAACATTTTGCTTGGTTTCCAATGTATAACCATGTTCTGTTACATCTTTAAATACAGTATAAGTACCATCGCTTCTTTGTTCGGTTGTACCTTCGTCCATACGCCAGTATGCTTCCAATCCGGTAGCTTTCGGACTTACCTGTGTCATACTGTTCTGAATCTGAGCTGCATTGCGGGCTACAGACCAGATACGTATCTGGCTTACCAAAATCTTACAGCCATTCCACCAACCTGACTGATTTCCATCTCCATCAGTAAACCAACCAATGCCTTTGAATTTCAAACAAGGTTTTCCACCTTCCAACTTACCACTTTCAACACCATTTACATAGATACGATAAGTAGTTCCATCGAAAGTCACAGCTATATGCTGCCATTTATTTACATCAAAATGGTTGGTTGGATTCACATATGAACCATTCAACTGAATCTGAACCAATGAGTGAGCAGGATGATCATTATTGGCAGACTGAGGGTCTTCAAAACGTAATAACAGACTACCTCCGCCAGCTTCTCCATCACTGGTAGTAAATACGGCACGGTTACGGTTATTAGTATCACTAATCTGGAAACGTGCTTCTACAGTATATTGAGAATAACTCTTCGGGTCTGAAGCATATTCCGGTGAAGACAACTTAGCACCTCCATAGAACTGAGGAGCTGAGAACTGAATAATATTTTCAGCTAATATCACATAAGATCCGGTATTATCCATGACAGGATAATTACCATCTTTCGAAACCAGTCTGACAGGCAATGCATAAGCTTCTCCCGAATCTACCATTTCCTTGGTAAAAGCTTTCAAAGTTATTGTTGTTTCTTCAGCATTATATTCTCCTGATTTAATAACAATATCTTCGGGTAAAACATATTCACCTTCAGGAATGGTTACGTAACTTGTACCATTCTGCTTATTGTATGTTTCCAATACAGAAGGATCTACCACAAGTTTATAATGACTGTCTACAGAAGCAGCATCACTCATATGAATATTGATTGTAGTTGTGGTTTCTCCTGTAGCCTGAACAGTTACTTTTGTACCTGTTCCATCAAGTGCTTCATTTATATAAGCATGAGTATCAAGAACAGAATATTCTGCATCATCACATGCTGCAAATATTCCCATACCAGCTATCATCGCTGAGCAAAAGAATGTTTTTATATAATTCAGTTTCATAATCTAATTAATATTTAAGTAATGAATGTGAAGAAGGATTCATAATCTGAATAGCTTTACGCAAATTCTTATATTCAGGGCTGGTTCCATATTCAGCTTCCATGTGATAAGTACCTACGCCACCTTTACGGAAACCATTTGAAGGTTGCCAGCGAGCCATACCTTCCAATGACATCATGGAATTGCCATAACGGTCTGTATATGGATAACCTCCATTCATGGCTGCATCAACTGCTTCAAAGTTTTCAGTCATTATGGTCATATTCGTTACTCTTTCTTCGCCAAGTTCTTCACCATAAGTCTGAACTAACCCGTTTCCTGCTATTCCACCAGAAATCAGACGTCTATCCAAATTTGAATCACTATTTGCTCCTGAAGTGTACGCTTGAATAACAAAATAATCAAAATAATGTCCTATATCCGGTCTGTTCTTAATAGTCTGAGGTTCTCCGTCGATTAACAACAACTTACCTGTACCCGATTTAGGTCCTAAATGCTTACCTAATTCGTCTACAAATATGAACATATTATTATCATCATCTACAATGTTACCATTATATCCATAGGAAGGTTCATAGTCGATATCAAATCCATCATATCCATACTTATTAATAGTATCAACAATAGCAGAAGCATATTTACGAATAGAAGCTTCTACAGCTTCTTTATCGCTTTCATCTTTAGGCCATCCCCAGAAATCATTTACAGCTTCCTGCTCAGATGAATAACCTTTTTCTTCCCAAGTATCGTATACGTTTTGAGGAGTAATCTGAGTACCTACAGCAGTAATAATAAAGCACAGTGTAAAACGAGTACCTTTTACTTCCTGACAAAAGCGTAAATCTTTAACTTGTGCATCAGAAAGATTAGACCAGTTTCCCCAAATAGATACAATATCTACACTATCGGGAATACCAGCTAAAGAACTCTTCATAAAAGCTCCTTCTCCAGTCCAGTTACCAAACCATCCAAAAGCTACAGAGTGTTCACTTTGTTTATAGGCACGTAATGCAGCATAATATTCATCAGAGGTTATTTCTTCTGGAAACGACTTTGCTTCCATATCTGTCCAATCACTACAACCTACAAAAATGGAAGTCAGTAATGACAAACATAAGGTATATAATAAAGATATCTTTTTCATAAATTTTCATTTAACGTTATTAGTTCTTTTTAGCCCACTTCAAATCGGTTGCCGGTGTATCAGCTCCACCTAAATCGGTAGCTCCCTGATCGCAATTCGCTTTATTATTCTGCTTTTCTGTATATGGGAAAGCCAGACGACGCATACCACGAGTAGTACTTACTACATTATTAGAAAGGTTATCGATACAAGGATACATTTCAGGATATCCGGTACGACGATATTCAGCCCATGACTCCAAGCCCAGCGGATAGTTGGCAATCCATTTCTGAGTAATGATACGCTGGAAGTTCTTTCCTGTAAGCGTATTATCAGAATCATCCCATTTTACAGAAACAGTATTACTGATAGTTGCTGCAGCATTCTGAACGTTGTCTTTCAAGTGAGAAACCATTGGAGCTGCATCAATTTGCATATATTCTTCACCTGAAACATTATATTGACTCATTGAAAGGTTGATACCTTCTTCGTAGTATGCCTTTGCGTCCTTATCACCTACGTTCCAGCCACGAAGTTTACCTTCTGCACGCAAGAAAGCTGTTTCTGCTGCACAGAATACCAACATAGGATCATTAGCTGTTACATTAGGAGATGAAAAGCCACCAGCATTTGCCTTGATTACATCTTTATCTCCTGTACGCATTCCAACATACTTGTCTGTCATACCCGAAATAGTAGACTTATTGAAATACTTTTCTCTACGAGGATCTTCGTATGCATTCATGTAATCTACAATATTTGCATTTACGCGTAAGTCTCCCCAGCTTACAGAAGCAATCTGATAAGGATTATTTTGTGTACCACAACTCATAATCGCATTATCAGCATTAGTTTCGATTAACCCTGCTCTGTGTGAAGTTGCTGCTTCAGCCGCAGCTTTTGCTACATCGGGCAAGAAATCACTAATACGCATAGCTACACGCAGACGCATCGAGTTAGCCAACTTTGCCCAACTTGCATAATTACCACTGAAGACAGGATCATTTGATGCTAACGGAGCATGACCATTGGTTTCTACACTGTAATCATACAATACATCAGCTGCATTAGCCAAATCATCCAAAATACCCTTATATACCTGTTCTTGAGTATCATAACCCACATAAAAGTTTCCTTTCTTCACCTGGCTATAAGGCATCGGACCGTAACAATCAGCCACACGCAACATCGTAATAGCTCGAATCATACGAGCAAATGCATAATAGTGACCAACCGAATTTGTAGCTTCCTGTATCTGAAAGAAGTTACCATAGATTTTCTCAAAATTAGTATTCCAGGGACTAGCATTCCAAGCATCGCTTACGTTAAACGTTCCAAAGTTTGTACCACTCCATGTATTAGAAGGACACAAATATCCTCCAAATTGTCCTACCATCTGATCTTGCATCTGAGAATCGTTCTGCTGAATATTCACAATGGTTTCAATCATTGATTTCATCAAAGTCGCAGGATCAGCTTCATGAATCTGATACTGATTCGTGTTGTATTCTTCAAATTTATCAGTACAGCTTCCTACCATCAGTAACAAAGCAGCACCGGCTGTTATATTTCTTATATATTGTTTCATGACATTAGTCCTCCCTTATTAGAATTGAACTTTTACGTTAAAGCCAATATTACGCAAACTCGGCTGCATAAAATAGTCTACGTTCATATAGTAGTTACTTGAAGTAGATGCAGAAAGTTCCGGGTCAAACGGAGCTTTGCAGTAAATCAGCCACAAGTTACGTCCTACTAAACCTAAAGTGACATTTGCTACATTCTTAAACCATTTTTTAGGAAGAGTATAATTCAAACTTAACTCCTGCAAACGAACGTTTGTAGCACTATACAAATAGTAACGTCCATAACCACCTTCAGCAGTACCAATGGTCTGATAATATTTCTGAGCTTCTACCATACCATTATTAATAGGTACACCACCATTATCACGAGCCGTAGCTGAAGATTCAGATACACCGTAATAATCCAAAATACCCTGAGTAGCAGAATAAGCAAGACCACCTACACGAGCTGTCAATACAACACCTAAATCAATGCCTTTATAAGTAAAGTGGTTAGTCCATCCCAAGTTAAAGTCAGCGTCCAAATCACCCAGTTTAGTAGGAGTAGAAGAAGTATTCATACTAATACTACCATTTTGGTCGACTTCTATATTACCATTATTATCACGAGTCAACTGGTTATATACGTAGATGTCAGTCATAGAACCTCCTTCTGTCAAAATAACGCGAGGAGCAACGTTTTCCTTACCCAACCATCCAACGTACATTTCATCCATCTGAATCTCTTCACCTGTTACAGGGTTAATACTACCACTTGCCAAACGTATTACTTTGTTACGGTTCAAAGTAAACGTTGCATTAGATGACCAGCCAAATCCAGCCCATTCATCATGGAAACCTAAAGCTAATTCAAGACCTTGATTCTGTACATTACCAGCCTGCACAATTGCCTTGTTATAACCAGATGAAGAAGGAATATCTACCTTAAATGTTTGATTTAAAGTATTAGAACGATAATAAGTAGCGTCTAAGTTAAAACGGTTTTTCCAGAATTTCAAGTTTAAGCCGACTTCCCAAGATTTAGTCTTTTCCGGCTTCATATTATCCATAGGGAATACGGTCGGATTTTCCCAGTTATGAGTCTGTCCGTTGTATTCATAACCCGGATTTGTCAAGAAACGGTCGAATGAAGAGGCAACAACTGTATATGATCCACGTACTTTTGCATAAGTCAACCATTCAGGAAGGCTCATCATTTCAGACAGAACAGCGGACAAACCAACAGAAGGATAGAAGAATGACGACTGATTAGAAAAAGCCAATTTAGAATCCCAGTCATTACGTCCAGTCAATGTCAAATACAACTGATTTCTCCAACTTAATTCAGCACTTGCAAAGACACTCTGAATTTCGTCCGTATAACCACTTGGCTCCGGCTTATAGTTAGAAGAGAAATTGATATTGTTCATTTGGAAGAAATTCGGGATAATCAAGTCGCCTGCAATGGACAATTCATTCATTGATGTATGATAAATAGATCCACCAAAGTTTGCATTCAAACGAAATTCTCCAAATGTCTTGTCAATTGAACCCAATACATCGGCATATAAAGCACGTTCCTGACGCATTGCATCTTTCAAACCACCATTCAATCCACAGAATGTAGTCAGTGTAGATGCATACTTTTCTTCTCTGTTACGATAGTCAGAGTTATCCAAGTTTACACGTCCTGTAATATTGAACCAGTCTGTAACCTTCCATTTCAAAGAAGCGTTCAACATATAACGTTTCTTTTCTGAAGTACGAAGAATACGATTCTGGATCCAGTAAGGGTTCTGCAAAGACATACCCCCATCTCCATAAGGCCAGTATTGTTCCATATAGCCATAATTGGTATTATAACGTTCGTACAAACGAATTTCATCGAAGTTATCACCACGAGGGAACAAATACAACGCAGGAAGCGGGTTGTAATATTGACCTTGAGAAACCATGTTAGTATTGTTCTGTACAATATACTGTGCTCCCAAATCCAATGTCAACCTATCCTTCAAGAAGTTTGTTGTATTACGGGCTGTAAAGTTATAACGATTATAGCTGTTATTCGGCAAGATACCATCAGAGTTGGTTGTAGAAGCAGATAAATAAGTCTGATTCTTAGCATTACCTGTAGACAGAGCTATAGAGTTAATAATATTTGTTCCAGTATTAAAGAAGTCAGACGGATTGTATCTTCTATCAGTCAAACCTCCCCAACTGAACAAACCGGTACTTGTACCATAGCGGTTTTGCATTTCCGGCATGATGTATGCCTTCGAGAATGTTGTACTATTTGAAACAGTAACAGAAGTACGTTCTGTTTGTCCTTTCTTGGTTGTTACCAAAACGACACCATTGGCAGCAGCAGATCCATACAATGCTGCAGCAGAAGGGCCGGTCATCATGCTGACACTGGCGATATCATCCGGGTTCAAGTCGGCTACGGCATCCGAACCACCCATTTCACCAAACTGTCCTTCACCACCGCTACTTCCGGTATTAAACATAGGCACACCATCGATTACATACAAGGCATTGTTATCTTTGGTCAAAGATTTCATACCACGCATTACAACACGAGTTGCACCACCGGCACCAGTTGCACCACTACTAATCTGTACACCGGCAACCTTACCAGCCAAAGAGTTCATGAAGTTGGCATCCTTTACAGCAGTCAAAGCATCACCTTTCACTTCCTGCACATTATAACTCAATGCTTTCTGTGAACGTTTAATACCCAAAGCTGTTACAACAACTTCATCCAACACCTCTGTGTCTTCCTTCATTACAATTTGGCCTAATTTAGCACGAACTGGCAAAGTCTGAGTCTTGTATCCAATATAGGAAATCTCAAGTGTTGCTCCTTCATTAACTGACAATGTAAAATTACCATCTATATCGGTAATCGTACCATTAGTCGTGCCAACCTCAAGAATACTTACCCCAATAAGAGGTTCTCCCTTGGCATCAACAACTTGACCTGTTGTGGTGACCTTTGCCACAGAACTTGATGACAACGATCCATTCGATACTGAAACACCACTTTCGGCAGCATATGATGCTACGTTATATCCAGAGGCAATCAGCAAAAACAAGAGTAATTTTGAAAATTTACTTCGTTTCATAGATTTAGATTTAGTTTATTATTAAAAAATTCCGCTTTCATAAAAGCAGGGGCAAAGATAATTATTTTATATACACAATACGTATATACAAAATAATTGTCTTTGCCCTTTTAATAATAATTAAATATTTAAAAAACTAAACAAAGTAAAATTAAATTACTTAATTTATAAGCTTATTTTACTATTATTTCGTCAACAAACTGAATACCATCCTTATACAAAGAATCAGCCATAGCCTGATATCTGATATAACGAGCGTCAGTCTCTCCCTCCCAACCGAATTTTTTAAATGATACAGAATCATCTTTTTGTACCTGATGTTTGATAGCAGTCAACTGAGTATAATCTTTTCCGTCAACAGAAGAAGAAATAACAACTTCAGATGGCATAAATACATAAGGTCCGCAAATCTGCATGAAATCGGCAGAAACAGAATGAATCTTCGTTACCTTTTCTAAATCGATAACTACATCCATACGATGATTTTCTGCAAATCCCAGCCAACGTTTATCATTATAATTCCAACCTCCGCGCAAGCCATCGGTCAATGTCTTTTCTCCATTAGCCGGATAATTCGGCCAATACGGTATATTAAAAGTAACTTTCTTACCAACAGCCAAATGTTCTACCGGCTGGTTATACTCTTTTCTATTACCTATTTCCTTAGCATAGTCAAAAGCATTATACCCTTTAGCCTTGAGCTGAGGAATAATCTTCAGAATCCGGTCATGGAAAGAATCCCATGATTTTCTTTCAGGAGCAGTCCACGCCACTTCCGACAAGGCGATAGCACGTGGATAAAGCATATATTCCATATGTTCGTCAGTAGGAATATATTCGGCCCATACATTAGCTTGTACTCCCAATATCATCTTTTGATTATCAGCGCTGAGCGAATCGGGTACGGGATTATAAGAATAAACCTTGCTCAAAGGCAAATATCCTCCGATAGCCTCAGGCTGAGAATAAGGTGCATCCTGATAACTGTCAAAATAACAATATTCACCCGGAGTCATTATTGCATGATGTCCCGACAAGGCGGCATCAATACCACCCTGTTCACCTCGCCATGACATGACGGTTGCGTTTGGAGCCAAACCTCCCTGAAGTATTTCATCCCATCCCAACAAGCTACGTCCATGTTCGTTCAAGAAACGTTCAATACGATGTATCAGATAACTTTGCAATTCATCTACATCTTTCAAACCTTCCTCTTTCATGCGTTTCTGACACAACGGACAGGTCTTCCAGGCACTTTTCGCTGCCTCATCACCTCCAATATGAATATATTCAGAAGGGAACAGTTCCATCACTTCGGTAAGAACGTCTTCAAGAAACTCGAATGTCTTCTCATTTCCGACACAGAAATCAGACTGTTTGCCCGGCTCATGCGTACACGACAATTCCGGATAAGCAGTCAAGACTTCATCCGAATGAGAAGGCATCTCTATTTCAGGAATAATTGTAATACAGTGCTGACGAGCGTACTCCACCATTTCACGGATATCATCTTTGGTATAATAGCCACCCTGAGCCTCCGGATCGGTTTCTTCGCAATAACCTCGGTCACCATTCCACCATTCCTTCCAAGTCTTACCCTTCCTCCAGGCAGCAAACTGAGTCAGACGTGGATACTTATCAATGGCTATTCTCCAGCCCGCTGCATCGGTAAGATGCAGATGCAGTCTGTTGAACTTATAATGCGAAAGCAGGTCTATCTGCTTTTTCACAAAATCCTTCGAGCGGAAATGACGGGATACATCGAGCATGATACCACGATACGGAAAGCGAGGTTCATCCAAGACATCTACCGACTGTATGCAACCCTCACCCTGCTCTGCCAACTGTATCAAGCTCTGTACACCATAAAACAATCCGGCTTCCGACAAAGCTTGTATCTTTACTCCATCCTCGCCTACATGAAGCGAATAAGCTTCAGGAGAAGTTACCCCACTGATAGAATCTGTCAGCTCCAGCTGAATGCAATTATTTCCGGGCTGAGCTGCTGCAAACGATACAGGAAAACTGGTTTCCGAAAATGCAGTTTCCACAATAGTCTGTGCGTCCTTGCTGCCGTTAAATATGATACGAGTATCTTTATTCCATTCAAAAGAACCTTTTCCAAACGAATACGAAAGAGGTTCCGGGGTTATGCCTACATCAGTTTTCTTCGTGCAACTGACAACCAGCAGCATTGCACAAGCAATAAAAAACAACAGAGAGATTTTCTTCATATACTTATTAATTTAAATTTATTTCATCAACCAGCAAAAACGGCGTAAGTCCCGCATTCAAATGCCATTCGGGCATACGCTTCTCACTTACGACCTTTATTTTAACAAAAGCAGCCTTACAAGGGTCAAACGAAAGTTTATGCTCGGCAATGGTATCGCCATCCGAAGGCTGCATGGCAGGATAATCTTGTGAAGCAACTTCTTTATAGTTTTTCCCGTCGCTGGAAACGGCAACCGAGAATTTCTTCGCATCGAACAGCCAGGCATCTTTTCTGACATACACATGAATGGTGGCCGAACTTAATGTAGTTTCGCCTTGCATATCAATAACAGCCTCCAAGTCATTGCCGGCAACAGCTACCCATGCTCCTGTATCGAAACTGTGATTTCCGTGACGACCGTCGACCAGCACCACCGGACCGTCGGGGGTGAAGTTTTCCTGATTGGGCTGAAGCAGCTTGACAGGTTTCAGCGTAGCTTTATTGAAACGGATTGTATCGATAGAAATCTTGCTCGTACGCGACGGATGCACAGCCATTGTTTTCAGGATGGCATCTTTATCTATTGTAAACGGACCCGTATATTTTGCGGATTTTTCAGTAGGATCCTGACCGTCGAGTGTATAATAAATCGGATCGTCGGCCATAGTACCCAACTGTACATTCAGGACATGTTTCGCCGTATCGGCCTTTATATCTACATTTACATCGAAGACATGTGTAGCATAATTCCAGCCATAACAATCGTATATAGCCGTAAGCCGAGGTATACGGGTAAGAAAATCTTTATAGTCTTTACGCGACGGGTCGCTCCACTGCACTTCTGCCAAGGCTCCCATACGGGGAAGAGTCATATACTGCACCTGACTGAATGAAGGAATATATTCGGTCCACAAATTTGCCTGTACACCTTTTATATATTGTTGCTCTTCCTTATTGAGTTCTTTCGGCATAGGCTCGTAGCTATATGTTTTCTCTATCGGCAAGTATCCACCGATAGCCAGAGGCTCGTCTTCTACCTGTTTCGACTGATAATAATCGAAATACAAATAAGTATTGGGCGTCATAATAACATCATGGTGCTGATGAGCCGCTTCGATGCCGCCACTTTCACCAATCCACGACATCAAAGTTGCACCGGGAACCAGTCCGCCTTCCAGTATTTCCGTCCAACCTATAATCTGTTTGCCTTTTTCATTCAGACATTTCGTCGCCTCATGAATCATATAACTTTGCAGACGTTCCTCTTTGGTATGCTTTGCATCCGACTTCAGGCCCAATGCCTTTATACGAGCCTGGCACTTCGGACATTTTGCCCAGCGTACCTTCGGACATTCATCACCACCTATATGAATGTATTCCGAAGGAAACATATCGGCTACTTCGGACAAGACATCTTTCACAAACTGCAACGTAGAATCGTTTCCTACACACAGCACATCATCCGATACGCCCCATGTTTCTCTCACCTCATAAGGTCCTCCCGTACATCCCAGCTCAGGATAGGCAGTAAGGGCAGCCTGCATATGGCCCGGCAGGTCTATTTCCGGAATAATTGTAACATAACGCTTGGCAGCATAATCGACAATGTCGCGAACTTCTTCCTGAGTATAATAACCTCCATAGGGAGTTCCATCATACACGCCACTACACCAACGTCCTACAACCGTCTGCTTTCGCTGAGAAGCAACCGACATCAGTTTAGGGTACTTCTTTATTTCGATACGCCATCCCTGGTCGTCAGTAAGATGCCAGTGAAACCGATTTATATTGTGCAGCACGCACATATCTATAAAAGTCTTCACTTCGTCTACCGTAAAGAAATGACGTGCCACATCCAGCATGGCACCTCGATAGGCAAAACGAGGTTTATCGTAAATTTCAACAGCCGGAAGATTTACATTTATGTGCCGGGCTACGGGAAGCGACTTGCGTAATGTCTGGATTCCATAAAAGACTCCAGCTTCGGAAGCACCGGAAATGCAAATCCGCTTATCGTTTACAACCAGTTTGTAAGCTTCCTTATTATCGTCGGTCAGGTCGAGTGTCAGGCATATGGCACCATCAACAGGTATTCCTGCCCGAAGAGTGAGCTTCAATCCCGTCTGACGAGCTACATAGTCTGCCAGAAATTCAGCGTTGTCACGCATCTTTGCATTATTCTCCGGATAGACAACAGCTATTCCATCCTTCAACAAAAAAGAAGAGTTTCCTTTGCAGTTTATCTCCAAAGGCTTAGGGATCACCTCATAATCAGAATTTAATGTTTCTTTTGGGGAACACGATACGAGATAACTCGACAGAAAAACACAACACAAGCTTATGAAGCTAAATGAAATTCCTTTCATAGGGCAAGATAAGATTTAAGTATAACTAAATATAGGCATTTGTTTCATTATTTCAAAAACGACCTTCTACAAAGGTAAGAATAATATTAGAAAGTCGGATTTATTAATTAAATATTTTAAGAATTGCGGATAATTTATTTTTAAAATGAAAAGAACTTATCCTAAGAAAAAGTATTCCCCAAATTATAAATAAGTTTCAAAGCTATCCAAATAAGAACATATTGAATGAGATATCTACAATTATCCGTCATATAGACAGTTTGTTAAAGGTTGTAAACCATACGACTTGTATCTTGCCTCACCGTCTGCTTAGCAATATTTCGGCAACATACCACAACGACATTACGACGTTAGCCGAAATCCCTCTGATTATTCTCCCGAAAACGTCTGGACGTTTTTTTAAAATTTGTACAAAAACTTATTTTTTTTGTACAAATTTTCAACGGAATGTCACTATGTAATAAAAAGAACGCCGAACGACATCCGAAAGCCTTGCGGCAAGTGTTACCCGACCAAGCTTAACTAATAACACTAACCCGCCAAACGCTACACCTTATTTATATAATATATAATTTCAAAGATTCAGGATCCTACCAAGACTTCCCGGGTCATCTTTTTTATAAATTCCGTAAAAGGAACCGTCGTTATACGCCGAGTACATGCTTAACCGTTCTTTCTCTTTTTCCAAAGTTGCCAGCTATTGATGATATTCTGCCATACTACATAACTTCCAGGAGCTATTGCCGAAACGGGATTCAAATATGTACATGCCATCCATATGGCCAAGACCGTATTTTTTTGCCCTAATGCCTGTCCGCCGCTGATACGGTCGGAATACATACCCCCGATATTCTTTCCAGCCCAAAACTGAAGACAACAAGCGACAAGTGCCAACAGTGCTATCAGAAATTCCTCACCCATGGAGGTATCCCCTTCGACAACCGATTTCGTAGTCTGCCCCATTACGATAATCAAAGCCAATGCCCATAAATAAAATGCCATATCTTTCAGACTCACTAAAAAGCGATGTACCGGAGGACAGAAACGACGCAACAGCACAGCGGTAAAGAAAGGAAACAGCAGCAACGGGAACACTTTACCTAAAATACGCAGAAAAGATTCTCCAAAAGCCATATCCGAAGGTTCAACCAACGGAAAAACCAGCGGCACAATGACGGCTGCCAGCAGATTCGACAACAACGTATAAGTGGTCAGCGAAGCCGCACTTCCTCCCAGCTTTCCGGTAATGACAGCAGCAGCTGTGGCAGTAGGGCAAATCAAACAGACCATAGTTCCTTCCAGCGCTACACTCCAATATTCATTCAGCGGCAGAAAAAGCAGTAAAGATGCGATTACGACACAAGATACAAACTGGATAAGCAGCAGCCATACAGTCCAGCGCTGCGGAACAAGTTCCTTTACTTCCACCTTACAGAAGGTCAACAACAGCTGGGCAAAAATAAGAAAAGGAGTGAGCCATGCTATCATTACCTTTACAAGGGGCTTGGCAGGAGCCAGAAAATCGAAGGTCGCAAAGCAAAAATATCCGATAACTCCGGCAAGCATGGCAAGAGGAAGTGTCCAATTTTTTATAAACTGTAACATAAATGTTCTGATTTAACGAACGGCAAAATTACACAAAACCCATAAAACATATTGTATTTTTAATTGTTTTTATAGGCGTTATCTACTGATTAGTTAATTCTTATCTCCTTAAATGAAGACAGAGTACAAAAAAACTATTACCTTTGCAACGAATAAGCCATATGAAAAAGAATACATTCAACATACTTTGCATCATCTGTATCTTACTGATATCCGGCCTGCCCGAGCACGTACAGGGAGCCTCTCAGAAGCAGTTCACCGTAGTCATCGATGCGGGACACGGAGGAAATGACCCCGGAGCGATAGGCAGACGCGGACGCGAAAAGAACATCAACCTGAATGTTGCATTAAAACTGGGTCGGCTCATCGAAAACAACTGCAACAACACGCGAGTCGTTTATACCCGCAAGAAAGATATATTCGTACCGCTGCATACAAGAGCAGAAATAGCAAATAACGCAAAAGCCGACTTATTCATCTCAATACATACCAATTCCGTCGCCTCACGAAGCAGCAAAGTCTGTGGAACGGAAACTTATACGTTAGGACTACACCGCACTCAGGAAAACCTGGAGGTCGCCAAAAAAGAAAACTCGGTAATCCTGATAGAAGATGATTACAAGCAACGTTATGCCGGATTCAACCCCAATTCGGCAGAAAGTTACATTATCTTCGAATTTCTGCAAGATAAGTATATGTCACAAAGTGTCAGTTTCGCAACCATGATACAGCAGCAGTTCCGCCAAAACGCCCGCCGCGCAGACAAAGGAGTGCATCAGGCTGGATTTCTGGTACTTCGGGAAACATCCATGCCCAGCGTATTGATTGAACTTGGATATATCACCAACCCCGGAGAAGAAGCATACCTGCTTTCAGAAAACGGCTCGTCGGCATTGGCACAAAGCATCTATCAAGCGTTCCTCAACTATAAACAGCGCAGCCAGAAAAGTACCACGTCTGCATTACCAGCCAGCGAACCGGAAGAAGATACTATAACCGAACAGTCGGCACCACAGCAGGAATATGCAGAAACGCTGCCAAGTGAAGAAATGATTTCAGAACAGGCTTCTGTACAAAAGTCATCTCGACCGACAGAAAAAGCTCAAACAGCCAAGCCTGTATTTAAAATACAGATTCTTACATCCGACAGAGTACTTCCATCGAGAAGCAGACTCTTTAAAGGTCTTTCTCCCGTAAGCTATTATAAGGAAAACGGAATCTATAAGTATACCTACGGAGAAGGTACAGACTACAACCGGATACTTCGGCTGAAACGCAATAAAGTAGACAGCAAATTCAAAGATGCTTTTATCATAGCATTCAAGAATGGCGAAAAAATGAATATCAACCAAGCTATCAGAGAATTTAAGAAAAACAGATAACAAAAAAGAATCCAGATAAATATGAGAAAAGAAGTAAAAATAGGTTTTGCAGGAATTGCCGCACTCATCATTCTCTACTGTGGAGTAAATTACCTGAAAGGGGTTAACATGTTCAAACCGGAAAGCTACTATCATGTAGAGTTCACAGACATCAACGGACTTGCACAATCGAGTCCAGTATTTGCCAATGGCTTTAAAGTCGGCATCGTCCGCGACATACAATATAATTATCGGAAACCCGGACACGTAGTGGTTGGTATAGAGATGGATCAGGAAATGAAAATTCCTACCGGAAGTAGCGCCGAACTGATAACCGAAATGCTGGGAACCGTCAAGATGAATCTGCTGCTGAACCATGAAAGCAATACTTATTATAATGAGGGGGATACCTTGCCAGGAACAGCAAATACCGGATTGCTGGGAGCAGCCGAAAAAGAATTGCTTCCCAAAGTAGAACAGATGCTGCCTAAATTGGACTCAATCTTAGGCTCACTAAACAAACTGCTTGCCGATCCTGCATTGAGCAAAACTTTGCATAATGCCGAACAACTGACTGCCTCACTGAATGCAACAAGCACACAGTTAAACAAACTGATGGTGACAGATGTTCCTAAACTCACCAGCAATGTAACCGCTATTACAGAGAACCTGAAGACAATCAGCGATAACCTGAAGGATGTTGACTATGCAGCTACTATTGCAAAAGCAGACTCAACACTTCATAATGTATATCTGCTCACCGATAAACTGAACAGAAAAGACAACTCTTTAGGACTGCTGATGAACGATTCCAGCCTATACAACAACCTGAATGCAACGACTGCCAATGCAGCCAGTCTGCTGGAAGATTTAAAGGCACACCCAAAACGTTATGTACACTTCTCGCTCTTCGGGAAAAAAGACAAATAATTTTGCTTATATAGAAATATTCTAAATAGTAAAATAAGGTTATATCATCTTATAAGAAACAATAACTTGCTGATATTCAACACCGGAATATCAGCAAGTTAAAAACAGACAAGAATCATACAAATATATAAATATTTGAGAAACAACTTCTTGCAAACAAGCAAACCACAAAAATTACCAATCAAAAAGCTTTAGTAAACAATATACTGATTTACAACACATTGCAAGATTAATCAAAAAAGCAAGCAAAAAGAGATTTGTTTTTCTGAAAATTGATTACGAAATTTGCAGCGTAGAAGTTTCGCTTTATTAATAACAGATTAAATATGATTGAGAACAATCAGGCTATTGTATTATGGAAACGTTGCCTAAATTTCATAAAGGATAACGTTAATGCGACAGCCTATAAAACATGGTTCGAACCTGTCGTGCCATTAAAATTTGAGGATAAGGCCTTGACAATCGGAGTCCCCAGTCCTTTCTTCTATGAATACTTAGAGGAAAAATATGTGGGACTTTTGCGTGCCGCTATATATAAGGAGATTGGTGAAGGAACAGAGTTGATGTATTCTATCCTTACCGATAAGACAAATCATATAGCCATTGACATGAAAGGGACAGAGCGTTCGTCAGCTTTGCCTCCGCAAACGCCTATACATAATGGTAATAAAGCGCCCAGCCTGTTACAAGCTCCGGCTGTACAGGATCTGGATCCACACTTGAACCCGAACTACAATTTCGAAAACTTTATAAAAGGAACAAGCAATGAGTTTTCCAGAACCGTTGCAGAAACAGTAGCACAGAATCCGGCACGTACATTCAACCCGTTGTTTTTGTACGGTCCGTCGGGCGTAGGAAAAACTCACCTTATCAACGCTATAGGTACACGTATCAAGGAATTATATCCAGAAAAGCGTGTGCTCTATGTATCTGCTCATTTGTTTCAGGTACAATACACTGATTCTGTACGCACAAACCACTTTAACGATTTCATCAGTTTCTATCAGACGATTGATGTTCTGATAATCGATGATATTCAAGAGTTTGCGGGAGTTACAAAGACGCAGAATACATTCTTCCATATATTCAACCACTTGCATCAGAATGGCAAGCAGCTGATTCTTACTTCCGACCGTGCTCCCGTTATGTTGCAAGGTATGGAAGATCGTTTGCTGACTCGTTTCAAATGGGGACTGGTAGCAGAATTGGAAAAACCGGACATCGAATTACGCAAGAATATCCTGCGCGATAAGATTCGCCGTGATGGATTAATCATTCCTGAATCTGTTATTTGCTACATTGCTGAAAACGTAAACGAAAGTGTACGTGAGCTGGAAGGTATCGTAAACTCATTGTTAGTATACTCTATCCAGTTGAAGCGTGAAATAAACCTCGACTTAGCGCAACGCATCGTACGCAAGGCTGTACGCTGTGCTGAGGTGAAACCGCTCACAGTAGATAATATTATCGAAAAGGTATGCAGCCACTACAAGGTAGATGCTTCGACCATCCATACTAAAACGCGCAAACGTGAAGTTGTCCAAGTACGTCAGGTTGCCATGTATCTGGCAAAGAAACATACAGACACTTCTTCATCCAAGATTGGTCAACTCATCGGCAATAAGGATCATGCTACCGTACTTCATGCATGCAAGATTGTAAAAGATCAAGTAGAAGTAGACAAAGCATTCAAAGCTGAAATCGAAGAAATAGAAGCCAGCTTGCATCAGAAATAAAGATGAAACCATTGATACCCGAAGAAAAAGGAAATGTATTACAGCTAAAGATTCACATTCCCAACATTCGGGATTATCATCAAATAAAAATAGAAATCGCCCCCTCTGAAATTCAAATAAAATTTTTGAGAGGGCGATTTTTTATTATCTAAGTTTTCCCCAGCCTTGTGCTAAAATACCTGTTTCACTTTTCAACCAACGCAGAACAGAAAAGAGAAATACAAGGATAGAAACTGAGTAATGTTTTTTACTTATCGAATTTCTGTTCTTTCAATGTTTTCTTCAGCATGTCCGACATCACTTCATTATCAGCTTTCCGATAACGGATATCCGTAAAAATCTGAGCTAAAGTTTCAGTGTGATTGATTTCCACAAACTGACGGTTTTCAGGAAGTGATTCTTTATAAGCAAAGATTTCGTCTATATCCTCTGGCGTATAATCGTGATAAACCTCTTCGTGTATAATACCCTTTATCGGCAAACGATCGGGCTGAACAGGAGTTTCATCCGGATAGCCCAACGTAATAGTTGCAACAGGAACAACCAGCTCCGGTAAATGTAAAATCTCTATAATCTGATGAGGATTATAAATAGTAGTACCCAGAAAACAAGTTCCCAGTCCCTTATCCTCCGCAATCGTGCAAAAGTTCTGAGTGACCAGCAACGCATCTGTCATTGCATTCATAAAAGAAAGCAAGTTATCATAACCCGGTTCTGCCTTCCGCTGACGACACCATTTACTGAAGCGATTGAAATCGGCACAGAAAGTCAAGACAACAGGAGCAGAAGTCACCATCGGCTGATTAAAATGAGCAGGCGCCAACTTAGCCTTCATAGCAGGATCACGAGTCACTACCACACTATACAATTGCATATTTCCCATGGTAGCAGCACGAAAAGCAGTTTCGAGCATTTCGTTCAAAAGATCAGCCGGAACGTCCTGAGCCTTGTATTTACGTATCGTACGTCTGTTTTTTATAGAATCCATAATCAATATTTTTAATTTATCTACAAAGATACAAATAAAAAATAAGTATATGCCAATGAAACGCCAACAAACACAAGAATAAAGCATTGTTATTCAAAATAGTAAACTTCGCAAGCACCCACAAACAACCAAACGACTAATTACCAAACATTTAAAACATAAAAACGGAAAACTTTTCAGATTGTTGATAACTTCTTCCTGTTTTATTTTGCAAATCAGAAAAACATCTTTAGCTTTGCAGCAGTTTGTTATTGAATAAAAAGCGAAACTATACATATTACAGAATAACGAACTAACATCATTATATAAAAGTGGAAAAACAAACGTACAGCTATGACGAAGCTTACAAGGCCTCGTTACAGTATTTTAATGGGGATGAACTTGCTGCTCGCGTGTGGGTAAACAAGTACGCAGTAAAAGATTCCTTTGGAAACATCTACGAAAAATCTCCTGAGGATATGCATTGGCGTATAGCTAATGAAGTAGCCCGCATTGAGGCAAAATATCCTAATGCACTCAGTTCGGAAGAACTCTTCGGCTTACTCGATCACTTTAAGTACATCGTTCCGCAAGGAAGTCCGATGACGGGTATCGGAAATGATTATCAAGTAGCTTCACTATCCAATTGTTTTGTTATCGGTCTGGAAGGATCGGCCGACTCTTACGGTGCAATCATCCGCATCGATGAAGAGCAAGTACAATTGATGAAACGTCGTGGAGGTGTAGGTCATGACCTTTCACACATCCGTCCGAAAGGTTCTCCGGTCAAGAATTCTGCATTAACTTCTACCGGTCTGGTTCCTTTCATGGAACGTTATTCAAATTCAACTCGTGAAGTTGCTCAAGACGGACGCCGCGGTGCACTGATGCTTAGCGTTTCAATCAAACATCCGGACTCAGAAGCATTCATCGATGCTAAAATGACAGAAGGAAAAGTTACAGGAGCAAATGTTTCTGTCAAGCTGGACGATGAATTCATGCAGGCTGCTGTTGAGAACCGTACCTATACCCAACAGTTCCCGATTGATTCTGAAAATCCTCAAGTAAAGAAGGAAATCGATGCTTCGGCTTTGTGGAAGAAGATTGTACACAACGCATGGAAATCGGCTGAACCCGGTGTATTGTTCTGGGATACCATCATACGCGAATCAGTACCCGACTGCTACGCAGACCTGGGATTCCGCACAGTTTCAACCAATCCTTGTGGTGAAATTCCTTTGTGTCCGTACGACTCCTGCCGTCTGCTGGCCATCAACTTGTACTCGTATGTAGTAAATCCGTTTACTCCGGAAGCTTATTTCGACTTTGAACTGTTCAAGAAACATGTCGGACTGGCACAACGTATCATGGACGACATTATCGATCTGGAACTTGAAAAGATTGAAAAAATCATGGAAAAGATCGATTCGGACCCAGAAAGCGAAGAAGTAAAGGGAACTGAACGTCATCTGTGGGAAAAGATTTATCACAAATCCGGATTAGGACGCCGTACAGGAGTAGGTATCACTGCCGAAGGAGATATGCTTGCAGCCATGGGATTACGCTACGGAACAGAAGAAGCTACCGAATTCTCTGAAAAAGTTCACAAAACCATTGCAATCGAAGCATACCGTTCTTCTGTCAACATGGCAAAAGAACGTGGAGCATTCCAAATATACGACGCAGCACGTGAGGCAAACAATCCGTTTATCAACCGTATAAAGGATGCCGATCCGGAACTGTACGAGGATATGAAGAAATATGGCCGCCGTAACATTGCATGTCTTACCATCGCTCCTACCGGAACAACCAGCTTGATGACTCAAACCACTTCGGGTATCGAACCTGTATTTATGCCGGTATACAAACGCCGCCGCAAAGTAAATCCGAACGATGCCAATGTACATATTGACTTCGTAGACGAAACAGGAGATGCTTTTGAAGAATACGTGGTATTCCATCACAAGTTCCTCACTTGGATGAAAATCAACGGATATGATCCAGACAAGCATTATACACAAGAAGAAATAGACGAACTGGTTGCCAAATCTCCTTATTATAAAGCAACATCAAACGATGTAGACTGGCTGATGAAGGTCAAGATGCAGGGACGTATTCAGAAATGGGTAGACCATTCTATCAGCGTTACCATCAACCTGCCGAATTCTGTCGACGAAGAGCTGGTAAACCGTCTGTATGTAGAAGCATGGCGCTCGGGATGTAAAGGCTGTACCGTATATCGCGACGGCTCACGTGCGGGAGTTCTTATCTCTACACAGAAGAAAAAAGACACTCCGAAAGAAGATGACTGCCACTGCAAACCACCTCAGATAACAGAAGTACGTCCGCGTGTACTCGAAGCAGATGTTGTCCGTTTCCAGAACAACAAAGAAAAATGGGTAGCTTTCGTCGGACTGCTGGACGGTCATCCATATGAAATATTCACCGGTCTGCAAGACGACGAAGAAGGCATCGTCCTGCCAAAATCTGTTACTTCAGGACGTATCATCAAGAGTTACGACGAAGACGGAACTAAACACTACGACTTCCAGTTCGAGAACAAGCGAGGCTACAAGATGACTATCGAAGGTTTGTCCGAGAAGTTCAACAAGGAATACTGGAACTATGCCAAGCTGATATCGGGTGTATTACGTTACCGTATGCCTATCGAACAGGTTATCAAGCTGGTTAGCTCACTGCAGCTCGACAGCGAAAACATCAACACTTGGAAGAACGGTGTACAGCGTGCACTGAAGAAATATGTACAAGACGGAACCGAAGCCAAAGGAATGAAATGTCCTAACTGTGGACACGAAACCTTGGTTTATCAGGAAGGCTGCCTGATCTGTAAGACTTGCGGAACATCTCGTTGCGGATAATCCTATGAAACCGACAGCAAACATGTATATCCACCTGAAAGGCCTGAAACTGTATGCTTATCACGGTGTGCTTCCTCAGGAAAATCAGGTGGGTGCAGAATACACCATCGACTTGCGCTTGAAGACAGACTTCACACAAGCGGCGGAAACCGACCGACTGGAAGGTACCGTCAACTATGCGGAAGTGTTCAGTGCCGTGAAAAAGGAGATGGGTATTCCTTCCCAACTACTGGAACATGTAACATGGAGAATAGCCAGGAGGCTGCTGGACGATTTTCCAACAATCAGCGAAGTCAATATCGCTCTTTACAAGCAGAATCCTCCGATGGGAGCCGACTGCTCTCAAGTTGGCATCGAGGCCACTTACCTCAGATAAGAAAAAACAAGCTCCGGATGGTGAAAATAATCCTATCGATTACCAGTCACCTATCCGGAGCTTATTTTATTTATCAATATATCACGAAGTATCAGTTGTATGCCTTCAGTTCTCACCATACAGCTTAAACAACCGATTCCTCCTAAAGCCTGCTTAGCCTTTATCGGAAAGCAAGGTTACTTTATCTATTCGTCCAGACGATTCAGAAAAAACCTCTGCACGTTTTCGGAAATTTTGTACAAATAAAAATTTTTTTTGTACAAAAAATAACCGTAATACGGGCACCTTCTTGGGGAAATAACACCACTTTCCCAAACAACTTCCCGAACATCTGTTATAACAAGATCTGAGAAATTTTCATAACCTACTACATACCTCTTGTTATCTCATAATCCTTTCCAGCCTCCGTCGTCAAATCGTACTCATATACTTTGGGAATGACAGGATACTGCGGATTGATTTCCTCCGATACCAGCGGTTCCTTTATCTCAGCCTGTACGAACAATGGATTAGGATTCTTGCCCGATGCAGGTTTCAGCCCCTCTCCTTTCAGTGGAACATACGAACGCAGACGCAAGTTGCCACCCAGACGGGAATGTATTCTGGCTGTATTCAACTGAACGCCATTCCAGTCCATATCGACTACAAAACCGCCACGAGCCACCAAACCCTTCACTTTTCCCTCGGCCCATTCATCCGGCAGAGCAGGAAGCAAGTGCACAGTTCCATCGTGACTCTGCAACAACATTTCCGCTACTCCGGCAGTAAATCCAAAATTTCCATCTATCTGAAAAGGAGGATGTGCATCAAACAGATTGGGATAAGTTCGACCTTCCGGATATTTATCCTTCACCTCATCGCTCGGAAGCAATACCAAGAGATTGGAAATCATCTTATATGCATGGTTGCCATCGAGCAAACGTGCCCACAAATTAATTTTCCATCCGATAGACCATCCCGTAGCCTTGTCGCCACGTTGCAGTAAGGTATTTTTAACAGCCTGAAAAAGCAACGGATGAGTGAACGGAGAAATCTGACTGCTGGGGAACAAGCCATAAGCATGCGATACGTGCCGGTGTCCGTCTTTAGGATCATCCAAGTCTTCCAGCCATTCCTGCAACTGGTTATACCGCCCTATCTGCATTGGAGGCATTTCAGAAATCAATGTTCGCAACGAATCGCGATAACCTTCCGAAAGCCCCAACACTTCGGAAGCATTGAGTGTATTGTTCAGGACATCGAAAATAATCTGATTATCCATTGTGCAGCCTGATACGATAGTAGAAGCTTTTTCGGCATCCTCTCCTTTGGGACCATGTTCGGGTGACATAGAAGGAGCCGTTACTTTCCATCCATACTTAGGGTGAGGTATCATATAGTCCAGGAAGAAATCAGCTGCCCCTTTCATGGCAGGATAAACCTGCTTTAAGAAGCTCTTGTCGCCGGTATATAAATAATGCTGCCACAAGTGAGTCGTCAGCCAGGCACCTCCTACAGGCCATGTACCGTAAAAAGCCTTGTCCACCGGACCAGTTGCCCTCCAGATATCCGTATTATGATGAGCCACCCACCCGCTGCATCCATACATCGTGTGTGCCGTTTCACGTCCGGTCACAGCCAAATCTTGTATCAGACTGAACAGAGGTTCGTGGGTTTCCGACAGATTGGTAACCTCTGCCGGCCAGTAATTCATCTCGGTATTGATATTGATTGTATATTTTCCATCCCAAGGAGCGTTCAACTGATCGTTCCATATACCTTGTAAGTTGGCAGGCTGTCCTCCCGGCTGCGAAGAAGAAATCAACAGATAACGGCCATACTGAAACATCAGTGCTGCCAATGCCGGATCGTGTCCCTGACCGAAACCGGCAACACGCTTGACGGTTTCCTGCCTGGACGCTTCTGTATCTTCGTCCCCGAGCGACAAGGAAACTCTATCGAACTGCGACTGATAATAATCGACATGAGCTTTCAGTGCCGAAGGATAATCGTGCTTCAGAGCAGCGGTCAGCAGGGCCGAAGCCTTTTTACTTTCATTACCAGTGACATCGTGATAATTGATAAAATTGGTTGCCGCCGCAATATATAGGGTAGCCGATGTAGCATGCTCTACAGAAATAGCCTCATCCGTCAGACTGACCTTGCCTCCTTCGGCTACCACCTGACTTTGAGTTTCAATTTCTATCACTCCCTTCACTCCCTCATGGTCACCTCCTTTGCCGCGGAGAACCAGCTTTTTTCCCTGCTTTCTTACCGTACTTTGCAGCGGAGAAGTATAACCAACCTTAAAATTCAGTTTGCCCGGCCGGTCGGCTGTGAAACGGACAATAATTACACGGTCGGGAAAAGAGGCAAACACCTCACGCTGGAAATTTACTCCGTCCACCTGATAACGAGTTGTTGCCACAGCCCTTTCCAAATCGAGGTCACGATAGTAATCTACTGCCTTCTCATGCCCCGGTGTTTCAATTACCAGACTTCCGATTGTCTGATAAGGCATACCGTTCCGCCCCGTATAAAATGTCTGGTCAATCAAGTTCTGCGCGTCCATTGTCTTTCCCGAAAAGATCAGCTTGCGTACTTCATTCAGACTCTCCAACGCCTTCGGATTGTCGTTTCTGTACGGTCCGCCTCCCCAAAGCGTTTCTTCATTCAACTGCAATTCCTCGTGCGATGTACCTCCATACACCATTGCCCCCATCGAAGAATTTCCTATGGGCAATGCCTCTACCCACGTTTTTGCCGGTTGCTGATACCACAGCTTCAAATTTTGTGCTTGTACCGGAAACATGATGCAGATACATGTTCCTACTAATAACAAATGTTTTTTCATATAAGATTCAGTTACTGTATTTACGACAATAAAGGTAACGAAAAGATTACTGGCATACAACCCTTTCAGTACTTTTATATACCCGCTAAAACACAATAAAAAACTGTCCACGTTTACGCTTTTCCAAACGAAAACCCAGACAGTTTCTTGTGCTGAATGCAAACAGTTATCAAAAAGAAATCTTATCGGTCTGTTATAGGAACATATCCTACCTCTTCAAGCACATTCTTGTATGCCGGACGAATGATACGACGTCCCTCGAAATTCAACTCCTCTATACGGTGTGCCGTCCATCCAACGATACGTGCCATGGCAAAGAGCGGCGTATAAATCTCCATCGGAAGACCCATCATCTCGTAGATAAATCCTGAATAGAAGTCGACGTTCGAACAAACTTGTTTCTTCGTCCCTTTCACTTTCTTGAAGCATTCGATGGCACGCTGTTCCAGCAGTTCGAGGAAAGCGAATTCTTTTTCGCATCCCTTCTCGGCAACCAGTTCGCTTGCGAGCTCTTTCAGAAGTACAGCACGGGGGTCGGAAATGGTATAAACGGCATGTCCGATACCATAAATCAGCCCGCTGCCGTCGTATGCCTCCTTACGTAACATACGCATCAGGTACGTATCTATTTCATCTACGTTCGTCCAGTCGGAGATAACTTCCTTCAGGTGATGGAACATCTTGACAACTTGTATATTCGCGCCGCCATGCAAAGGACCTTTCAACGAGCCGATGCCTGCCGCAATACTGGAGTAAGTATCCGTACGGGTAGAGCTGGTAACACGCACCGTAAAGGTTGAGTTGTTACCACCACCGTGTTCTGCCTGAAGTACCAGCAGCAAATCGAGCATACGAGCTTCCAGCGGCGTATAGTCCTTCTTTATCATGTAAAGAAAGTTCTCGGCTATCGACAGGTTTTCGTGCGGATGACGGATATGAAGCGAACGTCCGTGAATACTGTGACGATAGATACTGTACGCATAAGCAATGATGGTAGGGAACTTTGATATCAGTTCGATGGACTGACGCATCAGGTTATCGCGTGAGATATCGTCCGGATTCGGATCGAAGGTATACATTTCGAGCACACTTCGTGCCAGGATGTTCATAATGTTCTGTCCCTCCAAGTCGATGATATTCATGGTCGTCTTCTTGTCGAGCGGCATATTGTCGTTTATCAGCTCCTTGAAAGCCTCCAGTTGTTCGCTGTCGGGCAGTTCTCCCGAAAGCAGCAAGTAAGCAACCTCCTCGAAGCCGAAACGTTTTTCTCTCAGCAGGGCGTGGGCAATATCGTCCAGATCATATCCTCTGTAAAACAGTTTTCCGGGAATAGGCTTCAAGCCATCTTCCGTACGTTCATATCCTACAACGTTACCAATCTTGGTCAGTCCCACGAGAACACCCGTTCCGTCTTCATTACGCAATCCGCGCTTCACGTTGTATTTCGTGAAAAGCTCATTGTCTATCCGGCATGCCTGTTTGGCACACTCCGAAAGTTTATATACGATGTATTCTTTTTTCATGTCTTGATACGCTCTTGATTATAATGATTCTAACACACGCTGTCCGAACTCTTTCGTACCCAAAGCTTTTCCTTCGGGCATGAAGCGTGCCAGATCGGACGTTGCTTCTCCCGCCTCAAACAGTTGTTCCAGAGCATTGGTTATGAGGGTAGCAGCTTCTTTCCATCCCAGATATTCCAGCATCATGACAGACGACAGCAACAACGAGCAGGGGTTCACCACATTCTTTCCGGCAATATCGGGGGCTGTACCGTGAGTAGCTTCGAAAATGGCATGTCCCGTCAGGTAATTGATATTGGCTCCCGGAGCGATTCCGATGCCACCTACCATGGCAGCCAACTGGTCGGATATATAATCTCCGTTCAGGTTCAGGGTGGCAATAACCGAATATTCTTCCGGAATAAGCAGCGTATTCTGCAAGAAAGCATCGGCAATGCAATCCTTGATGATAACTTTTCCTGTATTCATCGCATCGGCCAGTGCAGCTTTTGCTGATTCTTCACCTAAATCCTTCTTCAACTGATTGTACTGGTTCATCGTAAACGTACGGTCGGCAAACTCGGTTTCTGCCACTTCGTACCCCCAGCGCTTGAAACCTCCTTCGGTAAACTTCATGATGTTTCCTTTGTGCACCAGTGTAACCGACGGCAGTTTATGCTGCAACGCATACAAAATAGCCGCACGTACCAGACGTTTGGTCCCTTCTACCGAAACAGGCTTTACCCCGAACGATGAAGTTTCGGGGAAACGTACCTTCTTCACGCCCATTTCATCGCGCAGGAAAGCATAAAACTTCTGCGCTTCGGGAGTACCCTGTTCCCATTCGATACCGGCATAAATATCTTCTGTATTCTCACGGAAAATATGCATATCTACTTTTTCCGGTTCCTTGACGGGAGAAACGACTCCACGGAACCAGCGTACCGGACGCAGGCAGACATACAAGTCGAGCGTCTGACGCAAAGCAACATTCAGCGAACGGATTCCTCCGCCTACCGGTGTAGTAAGCGGTCCCTTAATACCTATCAGATATTCGCGGAAAGCATCCATCGTAGCTTCCGGCAACCATTCGCCGGTCTGTGCAAAAGCTTTTCCACCTGCCAGCACTTCTTTCCATTCGATGGAGCGTTTACCGCTGTAAGCCAGCTTAACGGCTTCGTTTACAATCTGCTGACATACAGGAGTTATCTCAGCTCCTACTCCATCACCTTCTATAAAAGGAACTGTTACACAGTCGGGCACTACCAGCCGACCATCTTGCATATAGACTTTACTCATAATCTTTTTTATTGTTTTTTGAATGTATTCAGGGCACACCCTGCTTTAAACCAACCGATCTGCATTTCATTGTACGTATGCGATGCGAGGAATGAATCTTCTGTTCCGTCTTCATGTTTCACGATTACCTGCAACGGTTTTCCCGGAGCAAAGCTATCCAGTCCTACTACCGAGATGAGATCGTGTTCTTGTATCTTGTCGTAATCGTCTTTATTTACAAAGGTAAGTGCCAGCATACCTTGCTTCTTCAGGTTTGTTTCGTGAATGCGGGCAAAACTCTTGGCAAGAATTACGCGCACATTCAGGAAGCGAGGTTCCATAGCTGCATGTTCACGACTCGAACCTTCTCCATAGTTTTCCTCTGCCACTACAATAGAAGGAATGCCTTTTGCCTTATATTGCTTTGCCACACTCGAAACGGCTTCATACTCGCCCGTCAGTCTGTTCCACACACTATTGGTCTTGCCATTGAATGCGTTTACAGCTCCCATCAGCATGTTGTCGGAAATGTTTTCCAGATGTCCGCGGAAACGGAGCCACGGTCCCGCCATCGAGATATGGTCGGTAGTACATTTGCCCTGTGTCTTAATCAACAACGGCATATCTGTCAGGTCCTTTCCATCCCAAGCCGCAAAAGGAGCCAATTTCTGTAAGCGCTTCGAATCGGGAGCAATCGATACTTCTATATCTTTCCCGTCGGCAGCCGGAGCCACATATCCGTTGTCGTCTACCGTAAATCCCTTACCCGGCAGCGTTTCTCCTACAGGTGCATCCAGCTTGACCAGCTCACCTTTTTCATTAGTCAACGAATCGGTCAGCGGATTGAAGCACAAATCACCGGCAATAGCCAGCGCCATAGCCAGTTCCGGCGAAGCTACAAAGGCATGCGTATTCGGGTTTCCGTCGGCACGCTTGGCAAAATTCCGGTTAAATGAAGTCACGATGGAATTGGCGCGCAGCGGATCATCCGTCACACGTTTCCACTGCCCGATGCACGGACCACAGGCGTTTGTCATAATCACACCACCTACCGCCTCGAAATCGGCTATCATTCCGTCACGTTTCGCCGTACAGTAAATCTGTTCCGAGCCCGGATTGATGATAAGCTGGGCAGCCATTTTCAACCCTTTAGCTTTCACCTGACGTGCCAGCGAAGCAGCACGGCTTAAATCCTGATACGAAGAATTTGTACACGAGCCTATCAGCCCCACTTCCATACGCTGCGGATAACCGTTTGTACGTACTTTTTCCGCAAATTCCGATATCGGGCATGCCGCATCGGGCGTAAACGGCCCATTGATATAAGGTTCCAGTGTAGACAAGTCGATATCGATAACCTTATCATAATAGCTTTCCGGATGAGCTTCTACTTCTGCATCAGCCTTCAGATACAGCGCATTACCCGAAGCCATCGTTGCCACTTCCTTACGTCCTGTAGTACACAGATACTTTTCCATTTCCGCATCATAAGGGAAAATAGAAGTCGTAGCTCCCACCTCGGCACCCATGTTACAGATAGTTGCCTTTCCGGTAGCAGACAGAGAAGCCGTTCCTTCTCCAAAATATTCTATAATGGCGTTGGTAGCTCCTTTTACGGTAAGCATACCCGCCAGTTTCAATATGACATCTTTCGGCGAAGCCCAACCATTCAGCTTACCTTTCAGACGCACACCGATAAGCTTCGGCATTTTCAGCTCCCACTCCATACCGGTCATCACATCTACAGCATCAGCTCCTCCTACCCCGATGGCAATCATACCCAGACCACCGGCATTAGGAGTATGTGAATCGGTTCCTACAATCATTCCTCCCGGAAACGCATAATTCTCCAAAACAACCTGATGAATGATACCCGCCCCCGGTTTCCAGAAACCAATATTATATTTGGAGGCAACACTCTTCAAAAAGCTGTATACCTCTTTGTTCGTCTCTTCGGCTACAGGCAAATCCTCTTTCACTCCGCGATATGCCTGAATGAGATGGTCGCAATGTACCGTAGCAGGAACCGCAGAACTATCCTTTCCTGAGTTCATGAACTGCAACAATGCCATTTGTGCCGTAGCATCCTGCATGGCAACCCTGTCCGGACGAAAGTTTACATAATCTTCTCCACGACGGAAAGCGGCAGCTGTGCCCGCATCATACAAATGAGCATAAAGTATTTTCTCTGCCAATGTCATGGCCTTTCCCAGTTTTACACGCGCCGCATCTACATGCACTGCATACGATGCATAAAAGCGTTTCAGCATCTCAATGTCGTAAACCATTCTGTATTCCTTTCTTTTTTACCTTATTTCTATGTCACAAACATATAGAAAATATTTTCAATAATCAATAAAAATAGAATAAAATCATTCATTTTGACAGAAAAGTACACAATATTGCATAATTATAACATAAAATAAGCAATCAATGCCGGGTAAATATTCGACAGTAAAAGTACATCATCGGGAGATGGCGTCCTCCCGTTCTGAAAAAATAAAATCTACGAACACACAGACTTCACAGATAATCACTATCTTTGCCTGTGAATCATTAGGATAGATTATATGAGCAAACTGAAAAAAGCATGGGAATACATCCGTCGGCATAAATATCTCATTACGATACTTGCCTTTTTGCTGATAATCGGTGTATTGGATGAAGAAAACAGTCTGATACAGCGCTTTTCGCACTGGCGTGAGATTCGTACACTCAATACTGAAATCGAACATTATCGCAAGCAGTACGAAAGGGATAGCCGTGAACTGAAAGAACTGACTTCCAATCCGGAGGAACTGGAAAAAGTTGCCCGCGAAAAGTATCTGATGAAGAAAGAAAACGAGGATATTTATATTTTTGAAGAAGATTTGAAAAAGAACAAGGATGAGTAAATACTATTCTGTCATAGCTATCGTAGGGGCGATAGTTTTATTATTGGGAGCAGCGTTACAGATAACCAAACTGGTATGGGCTCCGTATTTTTATCTAATAGGTGCCATTATGTTTGCTTATGTACAGGTCATGAGCGGTTACGAAGGCAAAAATATCGTTATCCGCCGCTTACGTCGCCAGCAAATTATAGGAGCCACCCTACTGGTGGTAGCCGGAGTAATGATGATACTCTGGAAACGAAACGAGTGGGTAGCCTGCCTCACCATTGCAGCCGTACTGGAACTGTATACAGCTTTCCGCATACCTCAGGAAGAAGAGAAAGAAAAGAAACATTAATATACAAAGAAAAACGCCGGGACAAATCATTCAATTCGTCCCGGCGTTTTTTTTATCTCTCGCCACGTTTTCTTTATTTCATTACCATGTTTTTTAAGAACATGTATCATGTCAACGCACGATAGTCATTTCGTCTATCAGATGCTTGGCACCGGCATATTTATCGATGACAAACAATACATAGCGAATATCGACACAGGCAGCACGCTGCAACTGCGGATTATAGGCTATATCGCCGGTCAGACCTTCATAGTTGCGGTCGAAGCCGACACCTATCAGTTCACCTTTTGCGTTGAAGACCGGAGAACCTGAATTACCTCCCGTGTTATCGGTTGCTGTAACAAAGCATACAGGCATCCGTCCGTCGGGCATAGCATACGGTCCGAAGTCCTTCTTTTCATACAATTCCTTCAATTTGGGAGAAACTACAAACTCCGGATTGTCCGGATCTTCTTTTTCCATAACTCCCTTCAAGGTGGTATAATACAAATACTCCTTACCGTCGGCAGGTTCGTACGAACCAATCTTTCCGTAAGTCAGGCGCAGGGTAGAGTTTGCATCCGGATAAATAGCCTTACCTTCCTTCTGCTTCAGAGCCAGCATACCGGCAACCCATGTCTTGTGTGCACGGTTATAGGCATTCGTTTCTGCCTTCATGGCCTCATCCATAGCCTTGTAACCTTCTTTCACCGACTTGGCGTATTGTACCATCGGATCGTTTTTCAGTTTTTCGGCATTAGGATTTTTCAGGAAAGCAGCCAGAGCCTCAGGACTACGGAAGATTGACTTGTCAAAGCAAGCGTCGACAAAAGCATCGGTATTGCCACCGAATTTGTCATCTATCAGCTTGAAGATGCTGATACGCTGTCCGGCAGGAATCAACTGTGCATACAGTGCAATCAATTGTTTGGAAACCTTGCGGTCGACTGCCGTACTGTAATCTTTATTAAAGAACTTCTTTCCTTGCTCGTCCAAAGCAGCAACAGCCGCTTTTATACCTTTTTTATCATTTTTTTCCAGCGAAGCAAGCAACTTATCCGTGTCAGGAATCTTCGAAAACTCCGTACCCAGCATCAACGCTTCATAGATAGCCTGCTGATGATATACCGCATCGTGACGTTTGGCCACAATCTGCTTGATCGTTTCGTATGCCTGACGATAGCTGTCATTACCTGTTTCCTCGCCGAAAGCCAGCAGACGTTTCTGTTCATCTTTCTTACGGTCGAGCACTTTCAGCGACACAAGTCCTTCGTTCATGCCGATAGCATTCTTCCAGTAATTGGCAGAAGAAGCATACTTGGCTGCATACTGGATACGTGTCTTGGCATCTTTTGCCATTTCTTCACCCAGCACTCGCAGACGGACTCCGCGCACGGTATCACGCATAAAGTTGGTAGTCTGCATACGTTCCTCCACTTCATCACTGATCATGTAACGCCAGTTACGTCCGGGAAATCCCATTACGAAAGTAAAATCGCCTTCCTTAATGCCACCCATGTTGATAGTAAGATGTTTCTTAACCTTCAGTGGAACATTATCGGCTGCATAGTTGGCAGGCTTTCCATCCTTCGACGCATAAATGCGGAAGATAGAAAAATCACCACAATGACGCGGCCACATCCAGTTATCCGTATCGGCTCCGAACTTTCCGATAGAAGAAGGAGGAGCACCCACCATACGAATATCCTTATACACCGTCTTGACAAACAGGTAATACTTGTTGGCTCCGTAGAACGGCTTCAGTTCGAGAACGGTAAAATCGTCCGTCTTGATATTTTCTTTTTTGGCAAAACGCGCTGCAACGGTCGACAAGTACGAAGGAGAAAGGTAATTCAGTCCTTCCGGATCATCATCCTTTTTCAACTGTTCCTGCACATAATCTGTCACATCGAGGATACGGTCGATAAACGTAATGGTCAGTCCCTCACAAGGAAGTTCTTCCGCACGGCTCATTGCCCAGAAACCATCGGTCAGATAATCGTGTTCCACCGAGCTGTGCTGCTGGATATACTGATATCCGCAGTGATGATTGGTCAGCACCAGTCCTTCGGAAGAAACAACTTCTCCGGTACATCCGCCACCGAAATGCACAACAGCATCCTTCAGGCTGATACTGTCGGGACAATACACCTTGTCGATGCTGATATCCAGACCCAGATCCTGCATGACGGCAGCATTCTGTTTCTTCAGGTCGGTCAGCATCCACATGCCCTCGTCGGCATATCCGGCGAGAGAGCACGCGGCAAGCATGGAAAATAATAAGGTTTTCTTCATTATTCAACGATAGTCATTTCGTCGATCAGGTTCTTGCAGCCACCCAGTTTCTCGACGATGAATAATACATAACGAATATCTACGGCAATACAACGCTGGAGGTTGTTGTCGAAATTGATGTCACCCGAAAGTGATTCCCAGTTTCCGTCGAAAGCAGCACCGATCAGTTCGCCGTTGCCATTCAGCACCGGAGAACCTGAGTTACCGCCAGTAATATCGTTGGTAGTCAGGAAGCAAGTCGGCATTTCACCGTTAGGCAATGCATAGCGGCCGAAGTTCTTCGTAGCATACAACTCTTTCAGTTTAGCAGGAACAACAAATTCCGGATTGTTCGGGTCTTCCTTTTCCATTACTCCCTTCAGGGTTGTATAATATTTGTAGTGAATGCCATCCTTCGGATCGTACGATTTTACGTTACCGTAAGTCAGACGGATAGTAAAGTTAGCATCCGGAGCTTTCGGAGTCGGAGCATACATTTCGCACAAACCACGCACATAAGTCTTGTGCAGCAAGTCGATATCACCGCTTACAGCACTGTATTTTTCTCTCAACTTCTGCGCCATGTCGTTCTTGCTTGACGAATACTGGATAGCCAGGTCATTGTCGATAGCCTTTACCGTAGGGTTGCTGATGAACGCATTGAAGTTCTTTTCGTTAGAGAAGATACTGTTATCGTACAAAGCATCGATATAAGCATTGTAATCACCTTTGAACTTTGTCTGGATAGTCTGATAGAATGCAGGCAGTGCATCAGCCGGAACACTCTTGGCGTACAGCGGAATCAGCACCTTGGCAACCTTGCGGTCTACTTCGTGGTCGTAATCCTTATTGTGAACATCGGCATACGCTTCCTTCAGGTTGCTGATAGCCTTTTCAACATCTTTCTTTTTGCCTTTCTCCAGCGCCGTCTTCAAGTCGTTGAACAACATGTAAGTTGCACCAAACTCGATACCGCTTCTGAATGTTTCGCTGAAGTAAACCATCTGTTTGGTTATCGGAGTAGCCTTCTGAACATACTCGTCAATCTGGCTTACCACCTTGGCATAGTCGGCATTATTCTGTTCTTTAGCAAACTGAGCAAACTTAGCTTCCTGTTCAGCCTTTGCCTCAAGCACCTTATTGTCGATAATAGCCTTGTTCATACCGATAGAGTTTTTCCAGTAGTTGCTGGAAGAAGCGAACTTACTTGCATACTGGATACGTACCTTATCGCTGGCAGCCATTTCCTTACGCAACACGTTCTGACGTGCTTCACGAACTTGAATACGAGGAGTATTCGTACCTTCCATACGCATTCTTACCTCGCTCTCCGTCAGGTAACGACTTGTACTTCCCGGGAATCCCATAATCATGGCATAGTCGCCTTCCTGCAAGCCCTTCAACGAAATAGCCAGATGCTTCTTCACCTTCAGAGGCACATTCTCTGCACTATATTCTGCCGGATTACCATCTTTATCGGCATAAATACGGAACATAGAGAAGTCGCCCGTATGACGCGGCCACATCCAGTTGTCGGTTTCACCACCGAACTTACCAATTGACGAAGGAGGAGCGGCAACCATACGCACATCGCTGTATGTCTTGATAAAGAACAGATAGAACTTGTTTCCTTCGTAGAACGGAAGTGCTTCGGTAGAAATACCCGGTTTATCCTTCAAGTCACTATTCTTCAACTCTTCAGATGCCAGTTCATTCAGATATTCAGCACCGAAAGAATTGATTTCGGTAACCTTTCCGTCTTTAATATCTTGATTTACCTTATCGGTTACATCCACGATTCGTTCTACAAACTTAAAAGTCAATCCCGGAGTAGGAAGTTCCTCAGCACGGCTTTTTGCCCAGAAACCATCGGTCAGATAGTCATGCTCAACCGAGCTATGCTGCTGAATAGCATCGTAACCACAATGGTGATTTGTCAGGATCAATCCGTCCGGAGATATGATTTCACCCGTACATCCACGTCCGAAAATACCCACAGCGTCTTTCAGTGTCACGCTGTTCGGACTGTAAATATCGGCAATATCCATTTTCAGACCTTGTGCTTTCATACGGTCGGCAAGGTTCTGTTCCTTCATCAACTGAAGGAGCCACATTCCTTCGTCGGCTTTCACCGGTGAAAAGGCTGCACAAATCAGTGCAAATGCTAATACTTTGAGTTTTTTCATTGTTATGATATTTAAATGATAATTGAATATTTTCCCTTTATCCGCAATAGTTAGCAAAGATAGCGAAAAATACGTTTAGCGTATCTTAATTCAGTAATAATCCTCTATTTAGTTTAATTTTTGATAATTTATTTTCACGACATTTCTAAACATTATACCTTTGCCCAAGAATTTTCTAAAGGCTTATTGCATGTATAGATTTTATTTTTTTCTCTTTTGTGCCATCATTTGCGCTTCATGCGGAAAGAAATATAATATAGAGGGTATTTCTTCTGTATCGAAACTGGACGGAAAAATGCTTTTCATAAAGGTGCCTTCCGGCGACAAGCTGGTAAATATCGACTCGGCGGAAGTGATACACGGAATTTTCAAGATGAAAGGGAAAGTAGATTCTACGGTCATTGCCTCGCTGTATATGGATGATGACTGTATCATGCCGGTTGTGATAGAAGAAGGTAATATCAACATCAATATCGACAAGGCCGGCTTTTCGATAAAGGGAACTCCCCTGAATGACAGTTTCAACGAATTCATCGTAAAGAAAACTTCTCTGGAAGACCGGGCTTACGAAGTTGAAAGAATGGAAAGCCGCATGATTATGGACGGCAAGGACCCCAAATTTATCCAGGAAGAAATGGATAAACAACGTACTGCACTGGGGCACGACATGGACGAACTTGCCAAGACCTTTATCGAAGAAAATTATGACAATGTATTGGGAACAGGCGTATTTCTGATGCTATGCAACGGATTTCCTTATCCGGTACTCACTCCTGTCATGGAAGAAATAGTAAACAATGCTCCCGAATCGTTCAAAAACAATCCGATGATTAAGGAATATGTTTCGGTAGCACGTAGCAACATGGACAAACTGCAAGCCGTTCAATAAGAGCTTTGCAGGCTGTCGACTTCAGAACTTCGGAAAGACATCGGGAAAAGAATCATAAAAGAAGATAATGCTTAACGGAAAATTTGTACAAATTTTCCGTTTTTTTGTACAAATTTCTGAAGACTTTGTACAAATCATATTACAAAGGCCAGCAGGTTTTAAAAGAGAACGCACGACTTTTCTATAAACCTGACTGCATATTTTACCCCCTTTATCTGCATGCGCATCTACCGGAACTCCGGTATGATGTCAACTGAATGAGATAAAGGGGGTAAAACGTCTTACTGGTCGGGATTTTCAACCTTACCCTTATATTTTTCGGGCAAATCTTTCTCTATCGCTTTATACGATTCTGCCATCAGCATTTGCAGGTTTTCTTCACCTTTCTTGCCAAGCGGGTAAATAGGCTCATGTATAGTCAGCGTCATCGGATGCCAGTGAAGGAGTTTGCCCGTACGAGGAAGGATGTCGAAAGAACCGTCTATCGTCAGCGGAATGACGGGCAACTGAAGCTGGTCGGCCAGCAGAAAGGCACCTTTTTTGAAGTTCGCCATGTGGCCGGTAAAAGTACGTGCTCCCTCAGGAAATACCACCAGTGAAGTTCCGCCCTGAAGCACTTTTTCTGCCCCCTTTATGGTTTCATAAATCTTGCGCGGACTGGATTTGTCGACAAAGATGAATCCTGCCGACTCACATGCCTTACCGACAAACGGAATTTTACGAAGGCTTTTCTTCATCATCCATTTAAAGTTACGCCCCAAAAAGCCGTATACCAGAAAAATATCGAACGAACCCTGATGATTGGCAACGAACACATACGAAGTTTTCTTGTCCAGATGTTCGTGTCCCCGAACTTTAACAGGAAGTAAAAACAGAAAACAGGTCAGCTGCGACCACAGTTTTCCGGGATAATAGCCCCAGAAATGCCCGTTTCCCAACCAGCAGCCCAGCATGGTAGTCAGGGCAGTCAGTATAGTTGCCACCAGAAATATAGGCAACCCGATACAGATTTGATAGATAATGTATAAGAATCTCATTGCTTGTATAGTTTATAAATTATTATTTCTTCCGTAAGGTAATGACCGTTATCTCGGGCCATGCTCCCAGCCTCATAGGAAAGAGCACATATCCCAGTCCGATATTGACATATAGTCCACGTCCCTGTTGCAGGTATAATCCCCGATGTTCGGGATAAACAAAGCGGGAAAGAGAAAATCCAAATAAATTGACTTGCATATCGTGCGTATGTCCAGCCAGCATCAGTTGGATATCCGTATCCGGCAAAACGCTTCTTCGCCAATGAGTAGGGTCGTGACTCAGCAGCACCTTGAACATGCCCTCCGTACCTTGTTGCGCCCGAGGTAAATCACCACGGTCAGGGAAAGGAGGCTTTCCGCTGTTTTCTACTCCTATCAATGCAATCGAATCGTTTCCGCGGCGGATAATGCGATGGTCGTTCATCAACATCTTCCAGCCCATCTGTTCTTCCCTCATTACCAGCGTATCGATATTTGCCAGTCGTTCCGCCTCGCTATTCCATTGAGCATAGGTAGCGTAATCATGATTTCCAAGTACGGAATATACTCCATCTCTGGCGTGCAATTTTGAAAAAACCGGCATGAACTCTTTCATTTCATCGGCACGGCTATTCACCAGATCGCCCGTAAACACAGCCAAATCGGGATGCTGGGCGTTACAAAGCTCTATAGCTCGCTGCAAGGCTTCCGTATTCCCTTTCCAGCTTCCGGAATGAATGTCCGACAACTGAAGTATCCGATATCCGTCGAATGCAGCGGGAAGATCGGGAGAAGAAAAGGTGACCTGCTTTACTTGAAAGTATTCCTTACCCCATATCGCACCAAAAAGGACATAAGCCAATGTAGCAACGGCTACTACAACCGATACAGTCTTGTGATACAACGGTACACGGATAAGCCGGTGTAAGGCTCTCAGCAAGATATCGCACAACACAAATATCAGTTTCGGCACAGCAAAGCATAAAGTCACAATCAGATAAATGCCAAAGGACTCATGCAGGGAATTATGGGCTGCAACGAAAACAATCAGTGCCAGCAACAGCAATGTGGTAGGCAACCAGTATAGTTTCTTCGACCAAGCCTGCTCTGCCTGTCTTATATATACCTTATAGATATACCAGTCGGGCAATAACAGCAATACGATAAAAAACAGTGAAACTCTTGCCAGTATCATAATACTTCTTATTGTTGCAGGTTAGCCACTAAATATTTTCTGATTTCACTCACATCGCATCCACGTCGGGCAGCATAATCGGCAAGCTGTTCCTCGTCTATCTTCCCCACCGAGAAATAGCGAGAAGCCGGATGGGCAAACATCAGTCCGCATACCGAAGCATGGGGCTGCATCATACCGTTTTCCGTAAGCCGGATGCCAATGCGTTTCATGTCGAGCAGTTCGTCCAGCAGAAAGCTGACGGAAATATCGGGAAGCGACGGGTATCCTACCGCCGGACGTATGCCCTGATAATCCTCATTCAGCAGTTGTTTCATGGTCAGGTGCTCGTCTTTGGCATATCCCCATACCGTCTTCCGGATGGTTTCGTGCACTTTTTCGGCCGCAGCTTCTGCCAGGCGTTCTCCCAAAGTCTTAATCAGCATAGATTTATAATCATCGCCTTCGAATTCCTTCTCCATAGCCTCATCGATGGTAGTGGCAAAGGCACCTACCGTATCGACTATACCGGAAGATAAGGGACGGACGAAATCACTCAGACACAAGAACGGATCGTCCGGCCGAACCCGAGTCTGCTGCCTCAGCAACGGGAAACGGGTTCCTTCCAGTATCAGATTGTCACCATCGGCATTGGCATTCATCAGCCGGTAAATGGCATATACCTTATAACGTCCGTCTATACTGTTCAGCATGCGGTTGGCTTCCTTATGGAGCTGCATAGCTTGTGCTGCCTTGGCACAATCCTCCGTAGGAAACGAAGCCAGCCAGCTCGCCCGACAGGCATCACAGCCATGAATATCGGCTATGGCAGCAAAACGGGGCTGAAATCCCCAGGCGTGAAAAAAATAAATCCAGTTAATGTATTCTGCCAGATCGTGTATCTCGTATGTAACTGTTGTAATGTCTGTCTGCATCTTTCATCGGTTAAAGACAAGTGCCTCCCCTCGGTGCTGGGTGTCGACCTTGCCATCACTGTATACTAAAGTTCCGTTTACAAATGTCTTTTCTACTTTCGCATGGAAGTGCTTTCCCTCCATCGGACTCCATCCGCATTTACTCAAGACGCAATCCTTGGTAACTTCCCATTCACTGTCCGGATTAACCAATACCAAGTCTGCCTTATACCCCGGACGGATATAGCCTCGTCTGTCTATCTGGAAAAGCTCTGCCGGAGCATGACACATCTTCTGTACGAGCTGTTCTACGGTCAATACACCTTCTCTTACCAGTTCCATGATACTCACCAGCGAGAATTGCAGGCTCGGCATGCCGGAAACAGCCTTCAGTGCTCCTCCCTGTTTTTCCGTCAGCAGATGAGGTGCATGGTCTGTACCGATGACATCTATCAGATTCGTAGAAAGGGCCTTACGAAGCATATCTCGGTCGTTTCGGGTCTTGATGCTCGGATTACACTTGATGCGTGCACCCAGTGTCTTGTAATCTTCATCGCAAAACATCAGATGTGACACGCATGCTTCGGAAGTAATGCGTTTCTCAGCTATCGGTTTGTCTTCGAACAGTTTCAGTTCCCGTGCCGTACTTACATGAAGAATATGCAGGCGTGCACCTGTTTCCTTGGCGAGCTGCACTGCCAACGAGGAAGAATGCCAGCAGGCTTCTTCGCTCCGGATACGCGGATGGAAAGAAATATCAACGTCATCTTCTCCGTATTTTGACTTGATCAATTCGGTATTCCAGCGAATGATAGTCTGGTCTTCGCAATGAGCCGCTATCAGCATACCAGCTTCGGCAAATATCTTACGCAAAGACTCAATGCGGTCTACCAGCATATTTCCGGTACTGGCTCCCATGAAAAGCTTTACTCCGCACACACGGGTCTTGTCGAGTTCATGCAGCAAATCTGCATTATTGTTCGTTGCCCCGAAGTAGAACGAGTAATTTACGATGCACTTGTTGGCAGCATCGGCAAACTTATTGTTAAGCGCCTCCAGTGTAGTAGTCTGCGGATTGCAGTTCGGCATATCCATGAACGAAGTTACTCCACCAGCCGCAGCGGCAGTTGTTTCGCTCATCATATCGGCTTTGTGTGTCAGTCCCGGGTCACGGAAATGTACATGATCATCTATAACTCCCGGAATAAGATAACATCCATGAGCATCAATTTCGATGTCACACAAAACAGAGGGCCGAGTTTCTCCGTGCAATACTTCACAGATCGTATCACCTTCGACAACAACAGAACCAGCAAACTTTAATCCTTCGTTTACAATTGTAGCGTTATAAATCCATGTACGTTTCATATTTATTTATATTTTGGATAACTTTTAAACCAACTATCCCATTTCAGCCGAATCACTCCAAATACGGCTTCACCAAAAATACTACTATTCATCTTAGATGTTCCCAGTTCACGATTTACAAAAATAACCGGAACTTCCACTATCTTGAACCCACACTTGTAGGCTGTGAACTTCATTTCTATCTGGAAAGCATAGCCTTTGAAACGGATATTATCCAGCGGTATGGTTTCCAGCACCTTACGCTTATAGCATTTAAATCCCGCTGTCGTATCGTGAATAGGAAGTCCCGTTACGAAACGTACATATTTCGATGCAAAATACGACATGAGCACACC
>HF993204.1:0-30962 GCA_000436795.1 Bacteroides sp. CAG:1076 | reverse complement strand
TGAGCACACGTCCCATAGGCCAGTTTACCACATTCACGCCACTGATATAACGAGATCCGATTGCCACGTCGGCACCGTCGTCATGACAAGCCTTGTATAAACGAGGCAAGTCATTAGGATTATGACTGAAGTCGGCATCCATCTCAAATATGTAGTCGTACCCATGTTCGATAGCCCACTTGAAGCCTGTAATATAAGCCGTTCCCAAGCCCAATTTCCCTTTTCTTTCTATCATAAACAGACGTTCGGGAAACTCGGTCTGCAATCGCCGCACAATATCAGCAGTACCGTCGGGTGAATTGTCTTCGATAATCAGAATATGAAAACATTTCTCCAGGCCAAACACTGCACGAATTATATTTTCGATATTTTCCTTTTCGTTGTAAGTAGGAATAATAACGATACTGTCACTTGTCTGCATAATAATCTACATTTTAGGGCAAAGATAAATATATTTCAGGTCAAGCCCATGAGAAAACCGAGATTTTATGTACTTTTGTACTTCCGAACATAGAAACAATTAACCACTTATATCGGCATATGGAGAATTATATCGTATCGGCACGTAAATATCGTCCCGCTACATTCGATACCGTTGTAGGGCAGCGCGCCCTGACTACTACCCTGAAAAATGCGATTGCCAACCAGAAACTGGCGCATGCTTATCTGTTTTGCGGACCGCGAGGGGTGGGAAAAACAACGTGTGCACGAATTTTTGCCAAGACAATCAACTGCCTGCATCCTACAGCCGATGGAGAAGCCTGCAACGAATGTGAATCGTGCCGTGCCTTCAACGAACAGCGTTCATATAACATCCACGAACTGGACGCCGCATCAAACAACTCGGTAGAGGATATACGTTCACTTATCGAACAAGTGCGCATTCCGCCACAAATCGGAAAATATAAAGTATATATCATCGATGAGGTACACATGCTTTCTCAGGCTGCATTCAATGCTTTCCTGAAAACGCTGGAAGAACCGCCTCATCATGCCATATTCATTCTTGCCACAACCGAAAAACATAAAATTCTTCCTACAATTCTGAGCCGTTGCCAAATATACGATTTCAACCGTATCAGCGTAAACGACACGGTAGAGCATCTGGAAAACGTGGCAAAGAAAGAACATATCGAAGCGGAACCGGAAGCGCTGAATGTTATCGCACAAAAAGCTGACGGGGGTATGCGTGATGCCTTGTCTATCTTCGACCAGGTGGTCAGCTTTACCAACGGACATATCACTTACCAAAGTGTGATAGAGAACCTGAATGTATTGGATTATGAATATTATTTCAAACTGACGGATGCTTTTCTGGAAAACAGAGTTTCCGACTGTCTGCTTACATTCAATGAGGTTCTGAAGAAGGGGTTTGACGGAAACCATTTCATTACGGGATTGACTTCGCATTTCCGTGACTTGCTGGTAAGCCGTGATCCCGAAACGCTGCAACTGCTGGAAGTAGGTGCATCCATACGCAGCCGCTATCAGGCACAGGCGCAGAAATGCAGTCCTCAGTTTCTGTACAAAGCGATGAAGTTGTGCAACGATTGCGATTTAAATTATCGGGTGAGCAAAAACAAACGCCTGCTGGTGGAACTGACTTTAATTCAACTGGCACAACTGACAGCCGACAATGATATTTCCGGTGGTGGGCAAGGCCCTGCCAAGCAATCATTAAAACCAGTTTTCAATCAGGCGCAAACCAATCATACCGCACAAGCAAGCGCTAATCAGGCATATCCGCAGGCTACACATGAAGCAACGGGACATTATAATACAACAGCATCTCAGAACCAGCCTGCCGGACAGCAGCAAGTGACTAATAAGCCTTCTACTCAACAGCAGACAACTGCTCCTGCTGCGGCTGCATCGCCTGCCGGTCATCCGAATCCGCTTCCGAAAACAAATACGGAGAAGAAAATTCCGGTTATGAAAGCAGGTAGTTTCGGCATATCCATCCGAAGACAATCTGCCCAACAGCCTGCGGCAAACAGTAGTACCACAAATGCGAATGCGCCTGTACAACAAGTAGAACAAGCTTACGAAGATTATATCTTCAACGAAAAAGACCTGAATTATTATTGGCGTGAATTTGCAGCAAGGCTTCCCAAAGAAGAAGCTGCCAATGCAGCCCGCATGATGAATATGCAACCTCATCTGCTGAAGGATCAGACGACTTTCGAAATTGCTGTAGACAATGATATGGTACAAAAGTATATGACGCAACTGGCTCCGCAAATAGAGCAGCATCTGCGTCAGCAACTGCATAACCGCAAAATAAAAATGACGGTCCGTGTCAGTGCGGCAAATGAAAATATTCGTGCCTACAGCCATGTAGAACGTTTCCAGATGATGAGCAAAAAAAACCCCAGCCTGCTGAAACTGAAAGAAACTTTCGGACTGGAACTGTCATAATGAAACAGCAGCAAAGACTGACTGTTCTGTGAGAAATAGTACTTACCTAATAAAGCAAGAAAGGCTGTCTTGACGAGACAGCCTTTCTTGCTTTGAATATAAGGGAATACTGTTCGGATTGAATTTTCTATAAATCTTTACCCATCCTCTCCCCTTTCAATCATCATTCTTTATTTAAAGATCGTGGTTTTGCATACGATATTCTGCCAATTTCTCGTATTTCGTTCCTGGACGTCCATAATTACAATATGGATAAATAGATATTCCTCCACGAGGAGTAAAGATTCCGGTTACTTCGATATACTTGGGATCCATCAGCTTAATCAGATCCTTCATGATAATGTTTACACAGTCTTCATGAAAATCCCCATGATTGCGGAAGCTGAACAGATATAGTTTCAGACTCTTGCTTTCTACCATCTTGACATCGGGAAGGTAACTGATACGAATTTCTGCAAAATCCGGCTGTCCGGTAATGGGGCAAAGACTGGTAAACTCCGGACAATTGAAACGTACCCAATAATCATTCTCGGGGTGCTTGTTTACAAATGCTTCCAAGACTTCAGGAGCATAGTCTTGTTTATAAGTAGTAGTTCTTCCCAATATTGTCAATTCATCTTTTCTTTCCATATACTACAATCTAATATTTTAACCAAAACATCATTTTTTCGCTCGCGCATGTATCAATCAACTCACGAGAAACGATTTTATTTTTCCTTGCTGGCAAGATATTTTTCAAGTCCTTCCCGACGTAAGGTACATGCAGGACAGTGCCCGCAACCGTCACCCGGAATACCATTGTAACAAGTCAACGTTTCATGGCGTATCAAATCGAGCACTCCCAGTTCATCAGCTAATGCCCAAGTCTGCGCCTTATCAATCCACATTAAAGGAGTATGAATCACGAATTGTTCTTCCATGGCAAGATTCAGCGTTACATTCAATGACTTGATGAATGTATCCCGACAATCAGGATATCCGCTGAAATCGGTCTGAGATACTCCTGTCACAAGATGACTAATGCCATGCTCACGGGCATAGACAGCAGCTATACTCAAGAAGAAAAGGTTGCGGCCGGGGACAAATGTATTCGGGAATGTTCCTTCAGGCTTCTTTTCATCCATATGGATAGATGTATCGGTCAACGAGTTTTTACCTAAATGACCTATAAAAGATACGTCCATCGCATCAAATTCCACTTCGGCCTTACGTGCTATTTCACGAGCCAGTTCCACCTCTTTTACATGCTTCTGCCCGTATATAAAGCTCAGTGCATATACTTTTTTAAAATGTTTTTTTGCCCAGAAAAGGCAAGTGGTAGAGTCTTGTCCTCCACTGAAGACAACCAGTGCAGCTTCGTTGTTCATATTAAATTTCTTTTATTTTCAATACATTATAAGAAATATGTTCATCGTATACATCACTATCGTCCACGCGCTTGATGTATTTGACTATACGAATAGTGATAGGCAGAATGATTACTTCATACATAGTTTTAAGAACTACCTGTACCAGCATCATTTTACCCAATTCGGACACCGGCATCAAACCGCCAAATGCCAATGGGAAAAAAATCAGTGAATCGGCACTTTCGCCAAAAACGGTCGAAAGAATGGCACGTGCAGAAAAGTTTTTTCCATGTGATGCTATCTTCATACGACTCATAACGTATGCGTTGATAAACGAACCGACTAAAAACGCAAGAAGGCTGGCTACAGCGATACGGGGTGCCATTCCAAATACAAAATTAAAGCCATCCTCGCCTTCCCAGAAAGGTGCTGCCGGCAAAGCTACGGCAATCTGTCCCATCGCAACTACCATGAAGTTCATAAGGAAACCCATCCAGATGATAAGGCGCGCCTTACGGAAACCCCATATTTCGGCTATGCAGTCATTAATAATATAAGAGATTGGAAATACAATCAGTCCGGCAGTAACAGAAATCGGACCTAACTGAACTACTTTGGTTTCTAAAAGATTGGCTGCAACCAGACAGACACAAAACACAATACCCAAAACCATAAAAGGTACTGATACGAAATTTTCTTTTTTCATCGCTCCTGTTTTTTACGTGGTGTTCTAGAATACACGGCCGTTATTCACGGCATCGCATGTTAATGTTCTCTTGTTTTTAATTGGGCGCAAAGGTACAAACTTTTTGCCGATTTACAAATAAACACTTATATTTGTGCATACTAAATTCATCCTGACATGGCAAAGAATAACTTACTCAGCGAAAAGCTGAAATATATAGGAGAAAGTGAAACTCCTACTCATCTACACCTATGTAGCTATAACGCCGAAGGAACACAGGTCTGTCGCGGTGACCTGCAAGAGATAATCTCTCAACTCAAGACAGATTGCATCAACTGGATACAAGTACATGGCTTGCAAAACACAGAAACAATACATCAGCTGTGCAGCCATTTTAATATAGACTTCCTCACTACGCAGGATTTATTAAACTCAGAACATCTGACAAAGATAGAGGAGCATGAAACTTATAATGTAGTTATTCTGAAACAACTCTCACCGACAGCAGAGAATGAACTTATCCCCCAACAGCTTTGTATCGTACAAGGAAAAGACTTTGTACTGACCTTTGCCGAGAAAGAAACAGACTTCTTCAATGAAATAAATATTGCACTGGAAAAGAACGTCTTGAAAATCAGAAACAGGCAGTCAGACTTTCTGCTGAGTGTCATACTAAACAGCGTTATGGCAAGTTTTATGTCGCTCATTTCTAAAATGGAAGATGACCTGGAAGACTTGGAAGAACAGTTTCTCTCCCCGCTCTCTCCTATCCCCGAAAAACAACCGGGTATAGAAGAAATACAATCTTACCGTAGAAACTACCGATTGATTAAAAAAAGTATTTTCCCACTGAAAGAACAGATAAACAAATTGTTCCATACCGAAAACCAACTATTGCATAAGGCAAACCGTCCGTTCTTCAGCGACGTAAACGATCACTTGCAATTTGTATTGCAAACCCTGGAAGGATGTCGCGATTTACTTTCTGCCATGGTAGATTTGTATCTGGCAAACAATGACCAGCGAATGAACAGCATAATGAAACAGCTTACTATTGTTTCTACTATTTTCATACCTCTGACGTTTCTGGCAGGAATATGGGGAATGAATTTTCAATGGATGCCGGAATTGGGATGGAAATACGGGTACTTTTTGGCATGGGGACTGATGATCGTTGTGGGAGTCATTGTGTATTTCTATTTCAAGCATAAAAGATGGTATTAAACTAACAACTATTGTATTTCAACTTATATCGCAAAGACATGAGAAAACAAGAATTATACGATCGGGCTATCGCTTATTTCAAACAAGCTATTCCTGTAGCTGAAACAGAGTTACACTATGAAAATCCTTTCCAGTTACTGATAGCAGTGATACTGAGTGCGCAGTGTACGGACAAGCGAGTCAATATGATCACTCCGCCCTTGTTCGAAGCCTTTCCTACTCCGGAAGCTTTAGCCAACACAACACCTGAAGTCGTATACGAATATATACGTAGTGTAAGTTACCCAAACAACAAAGCAAAACATCTGGTAGGCATGGCGCAAATGTTAGTTAAGAACTTTCAGAGTGAAGTGCCCAATACGCTGGAAGACCTGATAAAACTGCCCGGAGTAGGAAGAAAAACAGCCAACGTAATACAAAGTGTAGTATTCAATAAAGCTGCAATGGCCGTCGACACACATGTATTCCGCGTAAGTCATCGCATCGGACTGGTTCCGAAAACTTGTACTACCCCTCTGGCTACCGAAAAGTATTTAGTAAAATATATTCCTAAAGAACTTATTCCAACGGCACATCACTGGCTGATATTACACGGCAGATATGTGTGTACAGCACGCAATCCCAAATGTGAAGAATGCGGACTAAATGGAATCTGTAAGGAATCACTAAACAGCAAAATCAAATAAGCTCCATCACAAAGCCAATACCCAACAGTGGAAAAGAGAACTATATACATAAAAAAAACGCCATATCACTACTTTACAGTACCGATATGGCTTATATTATAAAATACATCAGAGCTTTACCGCTCTCTCTTAATCTATTACAAGTCCATCGTATGCCAGATGTACATGCTCAGGAAGTTGCTTGCCTACTTCGGCGTGCAATCCCATCTGATGACTCATATGTATAAAATAAGTTTCTTTTGCTCCTATACGTACTGCCTGTTCCAACGCTTCCGAAAGCGACTGATGCGTCCAATGAGGTTCGATGCGCAGTGCATTCATAAACAAATAATCCAATCCTTTCAGCACTTCATACGATTCATCAGGCATAGTCAGCATATCTGTAATCCAAGCTACATTACCTATACGATATCCCATAATTGGTAACTTACCATGCATCACTCTGAATGGGATCACATCTACCGACTTTCCCGACAGGTTAGTAACCTGAAAAGTCTTGTATGGTTCTATCACAGAAAGCGGGATACTGGGTACTCCCGGATAGGTATGCTCTACAAAACAATAAGGCATACGCTTTTGCAGGCGGTCGGCTGTATATTCCTCTGCATATACAGGTACATCCCGAAAGCTACAGAACGGACGAAGATCATCCAACCCTCCCACATGATCGTAATGTTCATGGGTTATCAAGACTCCATCAATAGGCAGGAACTTTTTTACACCAAGACTTTGTTGCCTGAAATCTGGTCCGCAATCTATCAAAATACGTACCCCATCCGTTTCTACCAAACCAGAACAGCGCAGACGATTGTCGCGCGGGTCAGTACTGGTACATACCGGACATGTACATCCCACTTGAGGTACACCTGTAGATGTTCCGCTACCTAATACTGTTACTTTCATCGTGTTATCAAGTATCTTAAATATAATTCACTTCAGGATAAATATCTATACCGAATTTCTTCTTTACGGAAGCAACTACGGCATTCGCAAGATGCATAACTTCCTGCCCTGTAGCTCCTCCCAAATTAACCAGTACCAGTGCCTGACGACTATGAACACCTGCGTGCCCCAACGATTTGCCTTTCCAGCCACATCGTTCTATCATCCATCCGGCAGGAACTTTCACAAAGTTTTCACCAGCCGGATAAGAAGGCATATCAGGATAAGTCCGCCGCAAAGCCTCAAACCGCTCTTTGGGGATAACCGGATTCATAAAGAAACTTCCAGCATTTCCCGTTTGGGCTGGATCCGGAAGTTTGTCTTCCCTAATACGGATTACTATACGACGCAAGTTCTCTAAGGTCAGCGGACATGCTTCTTTTTCCAGTTCCGTACGAATATTTCCATAGTCTAAATGCCATACGGGCTGCTTATGCAAACGATAAGTCACATACGTTACTATATATTTCCCCTTCAGGTCCAATTTGAAAATGCTTTTACGATAAGCATACTCACATTCCTTATTGGTAAACCGACGAAATTCTCCGGTATCTACACATACTGTATCGACAGCGACTATCAAATCTTTAGCCTCCACACCGTATGCACCAATATTCTGAACAGCCGAAGCACCTACTTCACCCGGTATCAACGACAGATTTACAGCTCCATACCAGTTATGTTGTACGGTATACGCTACAAAGTCATCCCACACTTCCCCTGCTCCGACTCGTACGTCGACAGTGTCAGAAGTTTCGGCTACAATTTCATAGCCCTTGATGGCTGAATGGAGTACAGTTCCCTCAAAATTACCCGAAAAGAGCAGGTTACTTCCTCCTCCGATATGCAACAACGGAAGCTTATAACTCTTCTGCTTCAAGAAAGTACAAAGTTCATCTTCCGAACCATATTCCACAAAATACGCCGCATATACATCCATGCCGAACGTATTATGATGCAAAAGAGAATAGTCTTTCAGTTCTTTCATATCTGTTTTTATAATAAAAATAAGTTCTACTTTCCTAAAAGGCCCAGCGAATCAGTCACTCAAGTCTTCAAACTTCATCAGCATCCACTTTCCACCACGATACTCAAAGTAAAGTGTATTGCTGAAGCCATTACCAAATCCCTTGAATTCGATAATTTTCTGGTCCGTGTCAGCTACCTCCTCTTGTCCATAATGCACATTTGTCAAACGCTCTTTCAGCATCGGCGGGCGGAAAGAAAACCATTGTCCTTCATCAAGAGTTGTTTCAAGAATTTGAAACTCATCTTCCGGATCGACCGTAACAAAACCAAGTGGGTCATGTAAACGTTCACGCTGAAAAATGGAATCATTGACGAAATGATTGTAAAAGTCAAAAAAATCTTCACGTCCTTCGGATGCCGAAGCCAGCTTTTCCTTATTGATAGCTTCCAGATACCAACAGTCGGCAACACGTTCAAAATAGTAGCGTTTAACCTTCCGATCCTTCAGATAAATCCAGTCTACCTGCACGCTATGTATGGCTGTATCTTTTTCCATCTCCATATCCTCTTCCTTATCGAACAATACGGTATAGACCGGATCACGGCTAAACAACGGATCATACACCCATTTATCTTTCGACATACGCTCTACCTGCTCACCCTTATAAAAAGGTATAGGAAATTTTATCCGTGAACGCTGGAAACGTGCATCGGAAGCAAAATTATAAAAGAAATCGGCGAAACTCTCATCGGCTGTAGCCGGAACTACATCTTCTACCTCCGGAGTTTCTTTCTGTAATGTATCGGTGCCAACAGCCAGCGAATCAATCTGTTTAGTTAAAGCATCAAAAGGATCCATTTTTTTCTTTCCTCCCCCACAAGAGGCTGCCAGCATAAGTACACAACACCCAAATAAAACTTTTTTCATCTTAGTGCTTCTGAAAAATCACGTGCAAAAATACGTCTTTTTTTCATTCAACAAATAAAACATATACAGTTTTCTTTTTTATGAGCTTAAAAAGACAAAATTTCAGTTTAAATCCTTACCTTTGCGCACAAGAAAATAATAAAAAGAAGAATATGTTAGCAAAAATAGAACAGTTACTTCAAGAAGTGGAAGGCTTGACAGCTTCGAACGCAGAAGAGCTGGAAGCCCTGCGCATCAAATATTTAAGTAAAAAAGGTGTAATCAATGCACTGATGGCAGATTTCCGCAACGTTCCTGCCGAACAGAAAAAAGAGGTGGGTATGAAACTGAACGAGTTGAAGAACCGTACTCAAGAACGTATCAACAGCTTGAAAGAAGCTTTCGAGTGTCAGGACAACAGTTCTGCCGAGCTTGATCTTACACGTACAGCTTATCCTATTGAACTGGGAACAAGACATCCGTTAAGCATCGTCCGCAATGAAATCATCAATATCTTCAATCGTCTGGGATTCACAATCGCCGACGGTCCTGAAGTTGAAGACGACTGGCATGTATTCTCGTCGATGAACTTCCCTGAAGATCATCCGGCACGCGACATGCAAGATACTTTCTTCATCGAAAGCCATCCAGACATTATCTTGCGTACACATACATCATCTGTTCAGAGTCGAGTAATGGAAGTTTCACAGCCTCCTATCCGAGTTATCTGTCCGGGACGTGTATACCGCAACGAAGCAATCAGTTACCGTGCTCACTGCTTCTTCCATCAGGTAGAAGGTCTGTATGTCGACAAGAATGTTTCGTTTACCGACCTGAAACAGGTATTGCTCCAGTTTGCACAAGAAATGTTCGGACCTGAAACAAAAATCCGTCTGCGTCCTTCATACTTCCCATTTACTGAACCCAGCGCAGAAATGGATATCAGTTGTGACATCTGCGGTGGAGAAGGATGTCCTTTCTGTAAATATACCGGATGGGTAGAAATCTTAGGATGCGGTATGGTAGACCCGGCTGTTCTGGAAGCTAATGGTATCGACAGCAAAGTATACACGGGTTATGCCTTCGGTATGGGAGTTGAACGTATCGCCAACCTGAAATATAAAGTAAAAGACTTGCGTATGTTCTCGGAAAACGATACTCGTTTCCTTGAAGAATTCGAAGCAGCAAACTAATTTAATATACAGCAAACAAGAAACGCGGATTAACGCAGATTTTCAGATACGCCGATAAAGGTGAATGAAAGTCTATGTTAATCCGCGTTTTTCAAAAAATAAAATTAAGAGGATATGGAAAAGGAACGTCTTGTCACACCCAGTTATTGTTGCATACTGGCAGCCAATTTTCTGTTGTATTTCGGTTTCTGGCTACTGACACCCGTTCTCCCCTTTTACCTATCGGAAATATTCAACGCTTCAAATGCGACAATCGGTATAGTACTTTCTTGCTATACTATTTCTTCTCTCTGCATCCGCCCCTTTTCGGGTTACTTTCTGGATACGTTTGCACGTAAACCACTCTATCTGCTGGCTTATTTTATCTTTACACTGATTTTTGCCGGATATATGATTGCCGGACTACTGACTCTGTTCATTATATTCCGTATCGTACACGGCATATCCTTTGGAATGGTTACTGTAGGAGGAAATACCGTCGTCATCGATATTATGCCTTCCAGCCGGCGTGGAGAAGGATTGGGTTATTACGGACTGGCAAACAATCTTGCCATGTCCATCGGTCCGATGTTTGGATTATTCCTGCATAGCGGAGGAGCTTCCTATACAACGATTTTTTCTTATTCTCTCGGATCGTGCATACTGGGCTTCATAGCTGCTACACTGGTAAAGACTCCCTATAAGCCTCCCGTAAAAAGAGAACCAATTTCGCTGGACCGCTTTATTCTGCTGAAAGGTCTTCCTGCCGGCTTCAGCCTGCTCTTGTTATCCATACCTTACGGTATGACGACAAACTATGTGGCTATGTATGCCAAACAGATAGGACTCACAACCGAAACAGGTTTCTTCTTTACCCTGATGGCAGTAGGAATGGCCATCAGCCGTCTGTTCAGCGGACGCCTCGTAGACAAAGGCATGATTACACAAGTTATTTCGGCAGGGCTCTACCTGGTCTGCCTATGTTACTTCGGACTCACGGCATGTGGCTGGCTCATCGACTGGAACAGCACCTTTACCACAATTCTGTTTTTCCTGATTTCCTTATTATTAGGTATAGGATTCGGAACAATGTTTCCTGCATACAATACATTATTTGTTAACCTGGCTCCAAACAGCCAGCGAGGAACAGCAACAAGTACTTATCTAACGTCATGGGATGTAGGGCTTGGCATAGGAATGCTAAGTGGAGGATATATTGCAGAAATTGCTTCTTTCCGCATTGCCTACCTGTTTGGCGCCATCCTGACAGTAGTTTCCTTGTTTTATTTCCGCTTTAAAGCAGGCCCGCACTTCATAAAGAACAAACTGCGCTAAAGTCCGACAACAGGAATGTCTTTCTATTCTTTGTACGTAAAGACAAAAATATGCGAAAGTTTTCCATTTACGTTCGTTACCTGAACTGACAATATAAACGAGCGGAACAATTCTACATGATCGTAAATAAAGGCAGGCAGATAGTCTTTATAAGCATTCAGATTCTGAGCAATCTTATCCATGTCTGCCACCATAATAAACGAAGCATCACGCGACAGATTTGAAACACATTCATCGAACAATGTGTGGTGGGGGGCGACCGCTACCTTCGATATACAAGAATCAACCTTTTCCTGTCCGGATAAAATCAGAATGCTATCTTCTGCATGCGTCTGGATATTCTTCATCCGCTCTTCAATCTGATGCATACATGAATCGGGAGCATACATAGAACCGCTTAAATAGAAAACCTCACTACTCAGGTGGATATCAAACTCACTCCAGCACACTGTACTATCACCAGCCAGCAAAGGAACAGAAGCCGTATGCCCGTAAAGAGTCAGAAAATTAGCAGTCTTGGTATGTGCCACCGCCGTAAATCCCTCATCCTGACGCAGGGAGGTCTTGTCCTTCTCTGCATCGATAACCTTTTCTATCAAAGATTTCTGATAGCTGACAGCCAAAAAACCTTTTCCATTATAAATGGAAACGAAATCGCCGTTATTTACCGGATAAATATCAATAGACTTACCACGGTATGACACCTTTTTAGGCTTAAAGTTTATTCCCCTCTTACGCACCATCTCACGCACAAACTTCTTCCCCGGTTCATTGGTTTTAAAATAAATAACCAAATTTCTTGGAGAAGCCGGTGCGTGAAAACTGACCATCATATAATCCATCCGATTGTGCAAATCGTGGGCATTATTAAGAACATAGGGAGCCAGATCATTTCCGATAACCGACAGAAGACCACTGCGTTGCAATGTGTCCAACTGACCGGCATACGTAGTTTGAGGGAAAACATTGACAATAAACTCTATATTATCCGTTTCCAGAAGGCCGATACAATCGGAAGGGACAGAAGCCAGCACGTCAGTCTCCTTTCCACTCTCTGCAAAACTCAGACGGGCAAAACTGTAAAGCCCAACCCCAATACAGAATAATATAATGGAAAGTATTACTCCTAATTTACCGACCGTACGCAGCTTCATAGTAATTTATATTTTTTATGCAAATATAAATAAATAATTAAAAAGTGCAAAATCGGAGAAATAAAAAAGCGATTCTCATGCTGAGAACCGCTTCCTTTTCAGAAGGGTGACTAGTGGGACTCGAACCCACGACATTCAGAACCACAATCTGACGCTCTAACCAACTGAACTATAGTCACCATATAAATTATAATGTATGGCTGCTTTAATGAAAGGGTGACTAGTGGGACTCGAACCCACGACATTCAGAACCACAATCTGACGCTCTAACCAACTGAACTATAGTCACCATGTTGATTATCCTTTCAAAAGCGAGTGCAAAGATAGCGAAAGATTTTTAATTTGCAAACAAATACAAGAAAAATCTTATCAAAAAAAGTATATGAGGTTTCTTTCTATCCAAATCATCGCTATATTCATCAGTGTAATTACCTTATTATCGACATATAAAAAAGTACCTACAACTTGGATTAAAAGCTTTACCAAAGAACGTTCATTAAAATTTAACAAGCTTCCCCCTTCGTAGCTATAAATAATCTACTACTTTGCGAGGAACAGAAAAAAGATGAAGGCTTTAAAAGACAGAAGAACTTCTCTTGATAAAAATTAGAGGTAAACTCACTTATTAGAAATATGAATTAATAAAATTGACCACCAATATGTTGGAAAATATGAAAAAATTTCATTCATCACCATACATTAGAACAAGTTTTACAAATAAATAAATATTTATTTATAAAAAAAAGCATCTATATAATCATAGTAATAATACATTTCTATATCTTTACAGCCGAAATAATAATCTGTTACCTGCAAAGTAACAGAACTATGAAAACACATATAAATAACACAGAAATACACATTATAAAATATGCGGGACATGAAGAATATCATTTGCATACTTTTTCTGATGGTTGGCATATCTTTGTCAGCCCAGAATGTTGCGGTTAAAACAAATCTACTTTACGATGTTTCGACAACCATCAACTTAGGAGCTGAAATAGGCCTTTCTCCCAAGTGGACGTTAGACTTATCGGCCAATTATAACGGATGGACTTTCAGCGAAAATAAAAAGTGGAAACATTGGCTGTTGCAACCCGAAGCCCGCTACTGGTTCTGTGAGCGATTCAACGGTCACTTTCTGGGAGCACATCTACTGGGCGGAGTCTACAATGTAAGCAATTGGGATACAGACTTTACTCTCTTGGGCACCGACTTTGGAAAACTAAAAGGACACCGTTACGAAGGATGGCTTGCTGGAGTTGGTATAGGATACGGATACCACTGGATACTGGCAAGACATTGGAGTATCGAAGCTGAAATCGGGGTCGGTTACATTTATACACGGGCAGACAAGTACGAATGTCCACGTTGCGGCGAGCAACTGGAAGACAATAAACCGCACCATTATGTTGGTCCTACCAAGGCTGCAATCAATCTGATTTATGTATTCTAAAGAAAAGGAGATAGAGAGTATGAAAAGAAAAGCTTGCTATATATTGCCTTATTTAGTTTTCGGCGTTTCGTTTCTATTACCTGCTACAGCTTTTACACAGACACAACCCTCCCAAAGCGGTGTCAGTATAAATCATGTACAGATAAATCGGGAACGCGACAGTGTCCGTATCGCCTTCGATTTTAATTTTGACAATCTCCAGCTGCGTTCCAACCGTTCATTGGTGTTACAGCCCTTCTTCAAAGGAGATGGCGGCGACCAATGGCTCCCTGCTATTGAAGTTATGGGACGCAGACGCTACTTATATTATTTACGCAACGACTTACTATCCTATGCTGAAAAGCCTTACCGTGTAATAAAAACAGGTAAAGACATGCAGCGACAGCTTCCTTATGCAATCAGTCTGCCTTATGAGCCATGGATGGAAAATGCTTCACTCTATTTGGGAGAAGACGAATGTGGATGTGGACAGGTTATCAATATGAAGCAGCAACCTCTTGCTGTAGCAGATATAGCCTGGCATCCTGCCCTCGCCTATCTTGCACCAAAGGTAGAAACCGTAAAAAGCCGTCAGCTCAGCGGTCATGCCTATCTGGACTTCCCGGTCAACAAGACCGAAATCAATCCAAACTACCGCCGCAACCCTGCGGAACTGGCAAAAATATGTGCCACGATAGATAGTGTACGCTCCGACAACGATGTACGTATCGTACAGATACACATCAAAGGTTATGCTTCTCCCGAAGGCAGTTATAGCTCCAATGCCCGACTGGCAGAAGGACGTACCAACGCTTTAAAGCAATACCTCATTGACCGTTATGCGCTGGCCGACACATTATTTAATATAGCCTTCGAGCCCGAAGACTGGCAAGGTTTCCGCAAGTACGTTGAGACAAGCAACCTTCCGGACAAAGAAGAGATTATACAACTGATAGACAGTAATGAAGATATCGACGTCAAGGAACGCCAGATACGTGCACGCTATCCTCAGTCATATCGTACCCTATTGGAAGACTGCTACCCTGCCTTACGTCATTCCGATTATCGCATAGACTATGTGATTAGAGGATTCAACGTCGACGAAGCGAAACAGCTCATTCATACGCGTCCGCAAAATCTCAGCCTCAACGAGATGTTTGCCGTAGCACAGACCTACCAGCCCGGCAGCGACGATTTCAAGCATGTATTCGATGTAGCTGTGCGTTTGTATCCCGATAGCGAAGTTGCCAACCTCAATGCGGCAAACGCCTTACTTGAAAAAGGTCTGGCGCAGCAGGCATTGCCTTATTTAATGAAAGCTGGTGAAAGTCCGGAAGCCGCAAATTCGCGGGGAGTAGCCATGCGAATATTGGAACGGTATGATGAAGCCATCAAGTGGTTACAACAAGCAGATAATGCCGGACTAAAAGAAGCAAAAATCAACTTGTCAGGAATTGAATAAAAAGGTCTTTAGAGAAACTGATTAAAAAGACCTTAATAGCAATAGGATTTATTAATTTTAATTAATTATATAGCAATTATGAAAAAGGTGAAGTATTTAACATTGCTATTTGCAGCAAGTATGTTTGCCGCATGTAGTGATTCGTTGGATGACAACAGAACAGAAAATGGAGGTACCACTCTCACGACAGGAGACGGATATGTAAAAGTGGCTATTAATTTGCCTACCACTAGTGGCATGTCAAGAGTAAATGATGACAACATGCTTGATGATGGTTTGGAAGGAGAATATGCAGTAAAAAACGGAATAATAGCATTTTTTAAAACTATTACTTCCGGAAATCCTGATGCCAGTGCGACATTCGTCAAAGCTTATGACTTAGGGACATTAACTCAACAAGATGATCAGAGTGATGCTCAAGTTTCTACCCGGGTAACAACAACGACCGAAGCACCATTGGTAGGCACTGGTGAACAACTTTATGCACTCGTTATTCTGAACCCTACTGATGCTGTCGCTTCAGTAGAGGCTACAACTGGGACATTAAAAATTAATGGTGAAGCTTTAACCTCAACGTCTACACTTTCAGCTTTACAAGCAAAACTTGAAAATCAGACATTATCTAATTATTCAGGAACTAAATTCTTAATGACAAACGCTCCATTGTCAACTGTTGTAGGAAATAGTTCAGTCCTTGCTACTACTGCTACTGCTAAGACATTGGTTCCTGTAACCGTTTATGAAACAAAAGCTGCTGCCGAAGCTGATAAAGACCCTGCAAAAATCTATGTAGAGCGTGTAGTCGCAAAAGTTACTTTGTCAGGATTTACTTATAGCAATAGTGAATATACTAAAACCGCTACAGTTTCCACTGCCAAACCAAATGGAGATGACGAAAGTGTCTATAACGGTGATATAATCAAGCTTACTGGCTGGGCATTAAATGTAACCAATAAATCAACTAAATTGGTACGTGATGTAACCGGATTCTCTGGTTGGCTATCAACTACTGATAACAATCCCGCTCGTTTTGTAGGAACAAATGCTATTGCAATGTCAAATAATCAATCTTATTATCGTATTTATTGGGCTGTTGATGGTAATTATACAAGTGATACAACGACACCTGCTGATGATTTTACAACTTATACAACTACCACTCAACCAAGTTGGAACACAAATGCGGAAAATAATCAATCTAGTTCCCCATTATATTGCTTCGAAAACACGATGGATCATAGTCAACAATTACAAAACCGTACCACAGGCGTATTGCTGCAGACTAAATATTTAGTTAAGTTCAGTGCTAATGAGGCGACACCAGCAGACGCTCGTGATTTCTTTATTTGCGGTACAAACCCGACTAAATATCCTGCTGCAGACATTTCTGAGGGTAGCATTAAAGGTATAGTTTCTCATGTAAAAGAAACAGTATCCTTAGTAGGGAATTTAGAGCTGCAACTGAACACTAACGCTGCCGGAGGTTCTTATGACAGTGCTGCTGACATGAAAGTCCTATTTAAAAATGGATCAAACGAGCTGACAGACCCACAAGCTGAAGCAATCTGGAATGCAATTGGTACAATTAAATACTATAAAGGTGGAGTAAGCTATTATTACGCAACCCTAATCAGACATTTCAATGATTCAGAAACGCCATGGGATGCGAGTGCCCCAACCTATGCATTGAAACATCTGGGACGTTATGGCGTAGTTCGTAACAACTGGTATGACATTAATATCACTAGTATCAGTGGTCCTGGTGATCCCGAAATTACTACTCCGTCAGAAGATCCTGATGATCAGGCAGAAGGCTATGTTCGTGCCGAAATCAACGTCCTCTCATGGGCAAAACGTTCTCAGAACGTAGATCTATAAATCATATTATTAAGGTAGGGACTGTGATTTCGAACACAGTCCCTTCACTTACTCAACAAAAGATATAAAAACATTTTATATGAACCATTGTGCCAAACATATACTAGGGGTAGGCTGGCTGGCATGCTTGCTGCTGGTCTTATCCGTCACGTCGTGTACCGACTTAATTTTCGACAGCCGTGAAGGGTGCGAACGAGGAGTATACGTAAACTTTAAATACGACTACAACCTTTATCGTGCCGATATGTTTGCCGATCATGTAGGCGAAGTGACACTTTATGTTTTCGATGAACAAGGAAACTATATTACACAGTGTACAGAAGCTAATGAAGAGGGAAATGAACCATTAAAAAAGGCTGATTACGCCATGTTCCTCGATTTACCTGAGGGAACCTACCGCTTTATAGCGTTGGCACATCAACGCAAATACGATGACCTGATTCAAGAAGAAGGTGCCAAGTTCCGGCGTACGGAAATGAACGAAAACAATGTGAAAGAGGATCTGAAAATTACCCTTGATCACATTTCAACATACGAAGGAGAAGCGTATATAGACCATCAGAATCAACCGCTCGATACCCTATGGCATGCCATGTCCGAGGAAACCGTAGAAGTGACACAAGGAAAAATGGCTCACCATACGATGTCTTTAGTCCGTAATACCAAATACATCAGTGTTACCTTGAGAGACATCGAAGAACCAGATTTAATGGATATCAACGATTATGAGTTGTACATAAAAGGAGCAAATGTACAGCTAAATCATGACAACTCGGCAAGTAATCACCCCAGAGCCATCTGTACTCCTTTCGTGACTTGGAACACGAAAGATCCCGACAGTGACACCCGTACTTCGGTAGGAAACATGGGACATGCCGATTTTATGACTTCCCGCATTTTCGTTCACGATAACTTAGCAGATGATGAAGTACTGATAGTAAAAAATAAAAAGACAGGCAAAACCGTGATCGAAGTAAATTTACCCGACTTGCTTAGCCGTCTGTGTAACTACGACGAGCTGCATCGCTACTCCCGTCAGGAGTTTCTTGACCGCGGCTACGATTACAACCTCTCATTCTTCCTGTCTGGAGGCAATTGGGCATACGCTAACGTATCCATTGGCGTATTGGGATGGAGCAAACGTATTCAAAATGTATCATTAGGAGAATAAATACCATGAAACGACCCGTTCTGACATACTTATTTTTCTTCTGTCTGGTTCTGATAACCGCAGCTTGCAAGGATGATAGCCTTCCAGACTCTTCTGTAGAAAAGGAAGGTGGAAGCAATGTATATGTAAGCATTGTTGTGAATACAGAAGATTCACAAAACAGCCGTGTTTCCACTCCCACTCCCGGAGAAGATGGAGACGGCCCACAAATTGGCGTAAATGAAGAGAATGTAGTACACGACTTGAATGTATTCTTCTTTCATACAACCGATGGAGAAGGACTAAATACGACAGATCAGTCAGTAAACGTTGTTTCAATATATTTCGACCAACTAACAGGTAGTACGACAAAATATACAACAGAAACGAAAGAGATAGAAGGTTTAGAGATAGGTTCGTCTTATAATGTTCTGGTCATTGCAAACTTAGGCGAGTCTTTAAAAAACATAACTACCTTAGAAGACCTGCGTCAGTACCCCGTTTCAACTCCGATAGTACAAACGAATCATTTTGTAATGGCATCTTCCGAAACGGGAACCCCTGTTACAATTCAAGCCACTTCCAAAAACAATCCGACCGTGGTTTCAGCAAACGTAGAACGACTGGCAGCACGGGTGGATTGTCATTGGGATACTGAGTATTCAGTGGAGAATGATACAGTTATCATCACACAAGCCATGTTAGTCAATAAATATACAGGAGGAACGTATGCCTTCAAACGAGTAACCAATTCTACTACAGACTTTACAATTGATTATTTGGGAGCGGAAAATGTAGAGGGAAATCGTGCTGCAAATTATGTCATAGACCCCAAAACACTGAATGTACCACAAACTGATATCGCTGCTGATTATCAGCCCTATTTTCCTACGTACAACAATTGGAGTGCTACAGATAGTTGGAAATCATTGTCTACAACTGTAACTTCTGCTCATAACGATGTAACCTATTCCTTGCTCGACTATACAACAGAGAATGTGGTAAAAGCAGAAAATAGTGAAAAGACATGTGCCACTTATTGTACCGGCATTGTGTTTAAAGCAAAATATAAACCTGCAGGTATTTCTACTACTGATAGTACCTTTTACCGATATAACGGTACATGCTATGCTTCATTAACTGATATAAAAAATGTAATCGGAGATCAATCCATTAGTGATAATAATTTGTCCCAGTTTGGTATTACTAAATATCAAGGTGGCAACTGTTATTATACTTACTGGATAAAACATGCCGAAGACGGAAATGATACAACGGTCAGTCCGATGGAATACGCCATTGTACGCAATAACATCTATCAGATAAACGTAACAGGAATAAACGATATCGGCACGGTAACGCCTACAGACTATGGCTTGTATTTGGAATGCACAGTTGCCGACTGGATTCCGGAAAAAGAAATCACAATCGATTTCAGCGATAATTATGATGGAGGTATAACAGGAATTCATGTTGTAAAGAATCAAGATGCTGTACTCGTTGCTTATAGTCAGGACAACGAGGTCCGCGATGCTCAATTCTCTTTCACGATGAATACTCCGGTAGGCATTGGATGGACGGCCCACCTTACCAATCCGGATGATTTTGAGTTTGTAGGCGACTATCATGGTGTAGGAGGTCAAGGTCCTGTCATGCTGCGTATACACCCCAGAAAAACTTTCGAGGAAGGAGTAACTCGCGAAACGGACATGTATATCACCATAGATACAGACAATAGTCCATTAGACTTCAACGTGAGCTCGGGTGAGTTCCCGGGAGATAAAAATACTATCCATATTCAGCAAGTTAGCACAATTGAATATGACAATCTTCTAAATAATTCACAAAACTGAGCACTATGAAAAAAAGAAATATTATATATAGCATTGTTTGTACATTGTTCTGTTTCATCTGCTTTTCGTGTTCGGATGAAAAAGGCAATCCCCTTGCCTCTTCTACAGAAACAGGACTAACCTTGCAAATAAACGCTGGACAGAATACTTTTACCCGTGCCGATGGAACAACCAGTTCCGCAGAAAGTGCATGGGACAACGTCATTCATTATTTGGATGTATTCATATTCGATAGTGGGACGGGACAACTGGTTCCAAATTGTTATTTCCACTTTGGCGACGGCTCAAAAAAGATCGTTGATCCGGTTTGCCTGATTTCGGGCAATTGGAAAAACCGTTTCCAGGATCACGAAACTTGTGACATATATGTGATAGCCAATTTACATATCCATTCTTCAGGAAACAATACAGCAAGTGAAACTGATTTAGAACAGATTCAAACTCTCAGTGATTTGCAGCAACTCGTAGACGAATATAAAAATATATATCAATCCGTTTCACAAGATAGTAAAATGCCTTTTACCATGAGCTGGTATCGCATGGGATGGGAACCGGCTAAATCTTCCAATGTATATACCATACCTGTGGAATTGACCCGACTGGCCGCAAAAATAGAGATATCTTTAGATTTGAAGTTTACAACAGACCAAACAACAATCAATGGAACTACCTACCAGTACCCTACCAATGACGATATTGGTCAGTTGCAATATAGTGTCCATAACTATGCAACGAATGCACGAGTCTTGCCCGGTAATGATGATACATTCGGATATACCATAGCATCTGCAGCAGAAACGAGCCTTAAGTTTAAAGACACAGACGATTCCGGCAACTCAGTTCCTAAGATTATTGCCTACACTTATCCTACCGAATGGAGTAACGATATCTTAAAGGAAACGTATGTCATTCTCAACGCGCAACTGAAAAGTACTACTGATCAGGGGGGAGATCCTCAATATATGAACAACTATTACAAGATTCCTCTCCGCCTCTCTACCGACGATAACAAGAAACTGGAGCGTAACCACTGGTATAAAGTAAAGGCAACAATAACAGCGAAAGGAAATGCCACACCCGATAAGCCGGTTGAAGTTACAAACGTACAATACGAAGTAGCTCCTTGGTATGATACGAATATAGATATTAACGGAGACACTCCACTGTATCTGGAACTGAGTGAATATGATGTGGTGATGCGAAATGTGGATACGTATGATTTAACGTTTGCATCGTCAAGCCAGATAGTAAAAGATCTAACCAGCCAAAAAGCAGAAATTGAAATCAAGGAAATTTATTACAAAAATAAATATGGTAAAAAGATAGATTTAAAGAATAACGAGAACATCATAGACAACACTTATTTAAGTGTAGATGGAGGTTTAAATGGTCATCTGGTTATACACAGCCCCATACCCGTAAACAAGACCATCCGTTATATCACACTAACGGTAAAGAATGCACAATACGATGAGTCTGATCAAGGTACTCACAGTTGCATCAAGACCGTAACCATCAAACAATATCCCTTGGAATATATTACAGGCATCTCCGGATTGTATTCGTATTTGGATGAGGATAAATATACCGGAGCATGGCCTAGGAATCGTTCCAACGAGATATTATCGTCTTTGGAATATTCCGGTGATAACTATGTGTATAATGGCACTATACAAAAGGAAATCATCCATGGTTTTAATGGCACAATAAGTGGCTTGGATGGAAAAATTGGTAATAAAGTTGATATGAAAAGTAAATTCTATGTGGAAAATAATAACGGTGAAGGCCGAATTTTTCGTATAGATTACAGTTACGTTAAGACCTACGAACAAGTATCATCTCCGCAAAATTTTGCTACTGTTTATGTAAGGAAATATATGTTAAAAGAAAAACAGACAGATGATGATGTATTGGTACCAGAAAATGAAGAAAAAAAATATCAAATCACTGCTAAAAAAGAGGAGGGAGGAGATTATATTAATGTGGGTGACGAATATATTCAAGTTCAAGATGGTACAGGAAATTACACAATAAAAGCTGACGTAAGTAATGACCACGGAACATACATAGACGTATATGGAAAGACAACGGATACTAATAAAAGTAATTATATATATTACGCGTATTATAAGGATCTCCCCTTATCATATTATTTGGAAGATAATGGTACAGCCTCCAATAATCAGATGTATCATGTAGTTATTACGTCCACTTCTGGAGATTATCAATTAGGACGTCCAATCATGAGCAAGGATACGGATAATAAGGATATTGTTGATCCCAATAATCTTGACAATGACAAGCTGGTATCTCCTTCTTTCATGCTTGCGTCACAATTAGGAAATAGTTCTACAATAAGTTGGGAGGACGCTAAAAATCAATGTAAGAATTATGTAGAAGTAGGCATAAATGGAGAAGTCTACGATGACTGGCGACTTCCTACCGCGGCTGAAATTAATATCATCATTAAATATCAGACAGATACTAATGTAAATACGAAAGATGACAGAGCCGTAATGGATTATGTATTGAATTATGAAGGCCAAAGCAATCCTGATTATTGGGTTTCACGCTCTAATTACTTCATGCATATACCTCCAAGTGGAGAAGGAGCATTACAAGGAGGATCAAGTGACGCCAAGCACCGTGTCCGTTGCGTCCGTGATTTCCATGTCGGAGAACCTACAGAATAACCTTTCGAAGTAAAAAAGAATAAGTTATGATTAAGAAAATAGCATTCTATCTCATAGCAGGCATCGTAACGATGCTTTCTGGCTGTGTCGACCCGGATATGGAAAAGACAGGCAATAATACCAGCCTGCCCGATGAACTGAGCCTTCGGTTCAGTTTTACGATACCGGGAAATACAGTAGTCAATACCCGCTCTATTGACCCCGACGGAGAGCCTGTTTCGTCTATCTGGCTGTTCCTCTTCAATGAAAGCGGTTATTATTTAGGGCATGTACGAGCAAATGAAGTTACATACCAAAAAACAAATACCAGTACAGATGAGGGAGAAGGTACATTCTCTACCCCTTCTATCCCCAGCACGGTGCGCCGCATCCACTTTATAGCCAACTATAATGCGGCAGATGTGGACGACAGCGAATTGTTGAACCGTACAGAAAAAGAAGTAATGACCCGTTTTACCTCTTCTTCGGGCCGACTGGTATATTGGGGTCGGAAAGTTTTTAATTCAGAAACCGAGTTGACTTCATATTTTAAAGATAACTCCACATCGCCGATCATACTTTACCGCAATCAGGCGGCTATTACATATAATAAGAACAATTTAAATCTGAATATTCAAGGTTTTGCCATTTGTAATACATACGCCAAAGGTACGGTCGTTCCTTACAATCATCAGAATGAAACAGATCCGTTCAATTTCAATTTAACAGAGAGTCAAGGACATGCTGTCCACGATTATGTGACACTCTGCTCTGGTGAAGATCTGATAAAGGCAACCGATCCGGAGGATACGGAAGTACAGAATGAATGGGGATTACGGTATATTTTCGAGCATGAAAATGCACAGGATGATCCGATGTTTGCCATCTTTAAGATTGACAACAACTATTACAAGCTGATGATTGTAGATGATCAATCCAATCCGTATAAGATTATCCGCAATCACCGTTATATTTTCAACTTCCACAGTGCTCCCCCAACCACATTGGGATATGCCACCTTTGAGGAAGCAAAAAATGGCGTAGCTGCCAATAACGTATGGGTATCTATAGATAATGAACTGCCTTCCATCGGCGACGGAACTTCTTCGCTGACGATTGAGGGAGAAACAACCCGAATCTATACGGAACAAAAAAATGAGGTCATCAACTTTACCTGTACAGGAGGAATTACGTCCGATCAGGTAACTGCTACTTGGCTTTCCAACGAAGGACTGGCAAGCAGCGACCTGCATTTACAGTATGATCCCGCTACCGGTAAGGGAAGTGTGACTGTTTCCCTGAATGAAATTGCCGATACTCCCCAATATGGTACGTTACAGATAAAGGCAGGAAAGTATCCGCGCACCATACAGATTGTCTATTTGAATAAATTCGACTTTGCACCGGTATGGACTTCCAGTTCAGTACCGAGACGTTCCGGCGAACCAGTGTCTATTGTATTCAATATACCCGACACCTATCCCGAAGAACTTTTCCCGGTAGAGTGCAAAATTTCGTGCAACCTATTCGATGCAAACACAAACAACCAGTTGGAAGTGATAGAGGAAAAAACCGCTTTCACCATAGACGGAAAGGAGGTAGTACGAGACTGGGATTACAAATATGTATACAAAGCCGACAAGCCGGGCTTGCATCGTGTGGACTTCCAAACACTGATAAACACTTACCCTGATAACCCTGACGATGCTGGAGAGGAGGACGAGGTATTGACCTGGTTCCTGGAAGCTCCGTATTTCAATACGATAGAACGAACTATCAATATGGTGAATGATGAGTATGCTGACCAGAAGATTATTATTTACGAAACGACATTGAATGGTAATCAAGCATCCGGTACTTACGAACGTGAGATTGCTCCCATAAAAGGACAGATTTTCGATTTAAAATTCTATCTGGAAGACAGTACTCCGGCAGGAAAGCAGCCGGCAGGAACGAAAATACGTATCTACATGGACAAGGCGGTAGAACCTGGATATCAGGAAGGTGATCGAGTCGATGATTTAAGCGAAACCCAATATGATGCCCCCGATGCAGGCCGATATTTTATCTATACGGTTCCAGAAAACGCAACATATAATAAATACAATAACACCAGATACCTTGTAACCATTCCTTTCCGCACGGTTTCGGCTCAATGTGAAGGTTATGCTCGTATTGCGGCTGCCAGTACCGATGACAACGATGCTGACCATTGCTATAAGTCAGCTATTGTTACTCGTGTCAATAATCCGGAAGCGTATAACTTTAACTTACAAGCTAATAATGTTAAAGAGCTTTCATTACCCTACGGTACAGGACAGGAGGTAACACTAAGTATCACCCCCAATTTGGGAAGCCATACCGTATCTTCCTGTAAAATCCTCATCAAAACCCAAAATCTGGAACCGGCAGACAAGAATGCTATTGAATGGGACAATGAGCGGGACGGGTACGTATGGACCATTACAGACCTAAGTGCCCAAAACTATACATTAGACATGCTAACAAAAGACGTCGTAAGTGCTGAAACCGTAACAATCAGCGAAATAAGCGGCAATGTGGCGTTTTATGAAGATGAGATTACGATAAAAAATCAGATTCTTAGCGGGAATATACAGATTGATGGCTATACATTCCAGACGACTTCTCCTTTCATTGCTTTGGAGAAATCGGATGGTACACGTATCGGGGCGTTTACTGTAACTGCAACCATTGGCGAAAGTACAGGAACTTATCAGTTGACTCTCCGTGGCGAATACGACTTTACCGAGAATGAAGAATTGAAGGTGATTTATTCGCCCATAAATGATACGGATGTCTATGTAGGCCAAACAACCATTACGGAATTGTTGAAATCTCCAACGTTGAATTTACAATTACAGCAATAGCCCGGTAACCTAATACTGACAGATCATCTATCAATCATAACACAAAAATCTCCTGCTTTAGCCTTTGTTTATTGATGGCTACAAGCAGGAGATTTTTGCTTCGGCAATTTTATTTTAAAACTGCTTTCCTATGGTTGAGAATGTGCATCCCCCATGGGGATCAGTCTTTGTAAATAGCCTTCTTTCCGGCAAGCAACGTATTCTTCATCAACGATACGATGGTCATCGGTCCTACTCCTCCCGGAACCGGAGTGATGTACGAACATTTAGGAGCAACTTCATCGAATTTCACGTCGCCTGTCAGTTTAAAGCCCGACTTCTTTGTTGCATCGGGTACACGCGTAGTACCTACGTCAATCACTACTGCACCTTCTTTTACCATGTCGGCTTTCACAAAGTTGGGCTGTCCCATGGCTGCAATAATGATATCCGCTTCACGGCATTCTCTTACAAGATCCTTGCTCCGGCTGTGACAAACCGTAACCGTAGCATCGCCCGGATAGGCTTTCTGCATCATCAGCATCGCCATCGGCTTGCCTACGATGTTGCTTCTTCCCAAAATCACACATTTCTTGCCCTGAGTTTCGATGTTATAGCGTCTCAGCAATTCCAAAATTCCATTTGGAGTGGCCGATACATAACAAGGAAGACCAATCGACAATCGCCCTACGTTGATAGGATGAAAACCATCTACGTCCTTCCGATAGTCTATTGTTTCAATCACTTTCTGCTCGGAGATATGCTTGGGCAGAGGCAACTGTACGATAAATCCGTCAATATCGGGATCGTTGTTCAACTCGCGCACTTTTGCCAGCAGCTCTTCTTCGGTTACATCGCTTTCGTAGCGGATGAGCGTAGACTTGAAACCGCATACTTCACATGCCTTGACCTTTGCGGCTACGTACGTTTCACTTCCTCCGTCGTGTCCTACCAGCACTGCAGCCAGATGCGGGCGCTTGCCTCCATGGGCAACAATATCGGCTACCTCGGCAGCAATTTCTTGCTTAACCTGTTCCGAAACCTCTTTTCCATTAATCAATGTCATAATACAAACTGCAATATTAGGTTGTTCATAGTATTAACAAATGTACGATTTTTCGACGGCGCTTGGCAGGGATGGATTCTGCGTTTATATTTTATTAACAGATTTGTTTTATCTTCCATCAATATGCCTGCCATTTTTTATTTTAACGGCAGATCCGAATATTTCTTATGCCCCAGTAATTTCGACTGCCATAAAATACTGAACGGAAAACGCCCCGACACATTAAAGCCAACTGCCTTGTCCAGGTTCTCCTGCCTGTCGGCTTTAAACTGCGGACGCAAGCGGGCATATTCTTTTCTTGCCTGTATTACGGCACGGAAATTTGCCCAATCGCCCTTCAGTAAAAAGACACATGCAGCCACATAATCCAGACATGCACGAACCCTCATCACTGGCCTCAATTCTTCCGGCGGAAGGTTTTTATACAGCATCAGCAGGTTATTGCGGAAATTCAGAAATGTCTTTCGAGGATTTTCCTTTTTCAACGTAGCACCTCCTACATGCCAGGCGACACTCTCGGGCAGGCAAACCAGTTTATAGCCACGGCTTCGCAAACGCCAGCACAAATCAATCTCTTCCATGTGGGCAAAGAAACGTCCGTCCAGACCGCCTACTTCGCGGTATTTATCCAGCCGGATAAACAACGCAGCTCCCGTTGCCCAAAATACAGAAACGGGGGCATCGTACTGTCCTTTGTCTTTTTCTACGACCTCGAAGATACGCCCGCGACAGAACGGATAGCCATAGCGGTCGATAAACCCTCCCGCAGCTCCAGCGTATTCAAAGTATTCCTTCCGCTTCCAGTCGAGCAGTTTAGGCTGACAGGCTGCAACTTCCGGATGAACATCCATGAACTTCACCATCGGTGCCAGCCATCCGGGAGCAACTTCTACATCGCTGTTGAGCAGCACAACATATTCGGCGTTCACATGCTCGAAAGCTTTATTGTAACCATCGGCAAAGCCGTAATTTTTATCCAGGCGGATCAGACGGACTACCGGAAACTCTTGTTCCAGCATCCGGCAGGAATCATCGGAAGAGCCATTGTCTGCCACACAGACCTCTACCCCGTCACCAGCCGAACAGGTCAGGACAGAAGGAAGAAACCTGCGAAGCATATCAGCCCCGTTCCAGTTCAAGATAACTACAGAAACCTTGTTCATATAATTGTTCCTTTCAGCGCGGTACCATCTTCATTGAAATCGCCCAGCCGAACATGTATCAAATGATTATCCAGATCGTCGTTGTGATTCAATTCCACGCGTATATAATTGGACGTAAATCCATGCATCGGAGCACCTGTCTTGGAATGTTCCATCAACACAGTTGCCTCCTGCCCGATATGACGTGCATAGAAAGCCCTGGTCTTTTCATCCGACAAAGCCAGAAGACGCTGACTTCTCTGATGCTTATCTTCGGGAGATACCACATAGTCAATCTTCAGAGCTTGTGTTCCGGGACGCTCCGAATAGCTGAACACATGCAACTGAGTAACATCCAGACTGCGTATAAATTCATAAGCCTGTTCAAAATACTCCGGAGTTTCGCCTCGTGTACCCACAATCACGTCCACACCGATAAAGGCATCGGGCATCAGCGATTTAATCTTCTGTATCTTGTGTGCAAAGAGTGCAGTATCATAGCGACGACGCATCAGCTTCAAGACTTCATCGCACCCCGACTGCAACGGGATATGGAAGTGAGGCATAAAACGGCGTGAACGGGCCACATATTCTATAATCTCATCAGTCAACAAATTGGGCTCAATAGACGAAATACGATAACGTTCGATTCCTTCCACCTCGTCGAGTGCTTTTACCAGATCAAAGAAACTTTCACCCGTAGTTTTTCCGAAATCACCGATGTTGACACCTGTCAGGACTATTTCCTTGCCTCCTTCAGCAGCTACCTGACGAGCCTGCTCTACCAGATCGGCAATCTTCCCGTTACGACTTCTTCCACGCGCAAACGGAATGGTACAATAAGAGCAGAAATAATCGCATCCGTCTTGTACCTTCAGGAAATAACGGGTACGGTCACCTCTGGAACACGAAGGCACAAACGTACGTATATCCTTAGTAGCCGTAGTAATCGCTTCCCCATGTTCATGCTTTTCCAGATTACCCAGATATTTCATCAGGTCGCCTTTCTGCTCGGCGCCCAACACCAAATCTACTCCCTCTATATCTGCTACCTGCCCCGGCTTCAACTGTGCATAGCATCCTGTCACCACAATAAAGGCTCCCGGATGAGCCTTAGCCAGACGATGAATGGCCTGCCTGCATTTCTTATCTGCCATTTCAGTAACCGAGCAGGTATTAATCACACAAATGTCCGCTTGTTCGCCCTTGCGTGCAGTACGTACACCTGCCTCTTTTAATGTTTTACCGATAGTGGAGGTTTCTGCAAAATTCAGTTTGCAGCCCAATGTATAATAAACAGCTTTTTTATTCTGAAAAATAGTTGTATCTGTCATACCTTAATATAATGATTCGAATTGCAAAGTTACGCATTATTATCTGAAGCGCATCCTATCTTACCCAAAGATAGGAACAAAAAAAAATTTCTTCACCGGAAACCCGCGCTAACTCTAAGGGAAAAGGGAAAATCGTCTTAAATATACGCATTATCTACGTATTTTCCGCGCCAGAAAACATCTTTTATGAAGAAAACTATTTAAAAACATATTTTTTTTGAAAAAAAACGCTCCAAAGAGAACAACGTATTAAAAAAGTCTATATCTTTGCATCGTTTTAAGAAAACAACATAAGTATTACAGATTTAAAAAAGCAAAGAAAATGAAAAAATTAGTATTTTTGTTCGTAGCATTCGCTGCTGTATCTTTCGCATCATGTGGTAACAAAGCAGCTAACAGTGAAGAAGCAGCTGACTCAACAGCAGCAGTTGAAACAGTAGAAGAAGCAGCTCCGGTTGTTGACTCTACAGCAGTTGTAGCTGACTCAGCAGCAGTTGATTCTGCAGCAGTAGTAGCTGAATAATTTCGAACAACATTCGAGAGAATTGAAAGTCTGGCATGCGCAAGCATTCAGACTTTTTTTATGCCCATACGTTTCTTCTCTCCTGATAGTTGAGCCATTTTTTCACGAAAAAGATTTCATGACTCAATCTCATCGCCTTTCACAGGCTACCCCGCAACACTTCAAACCTCCCATGTTGCCGGTACAATAAACTCTACCTCCGTCCTTCCAACTCACACTTCATGTAGCATAAAGAGCAATCTTACCTAAAACGACACAGGGTAATATCTCAGCATGCACATAAGACTCCTGCACTCATTTCATAAAGCGCCATATTCACTCCGTCAGAACACGCTGTCCTAAAAATATTTTTTGTACAAAAAAATATTTCTTTTTGTACAAATTTTCCGAAAACGTCAGGAGATTTTCTTGAACACGTAATAGGAAAAGAAGAAAAATCCCAAGAGAAAAGATAAAAGCCACCATCTTCCTCCGCAATCACCAGAAATCATTCCCAAAGACAGAAAACCCAATTTTCTATCCCCTACCAGCAGAAGAGAAAAAACTACAAAAAAAGAAATCCCGAGTAGAACAAATATCTACTCGGGATCTTATCAAGTATTTACAGACTGCAAAATTAAGCTTCTTCTGCAACAACTTCGAAAGGAATTTCAACAGAAACTTCCTTGTGAAGTTTAACGATTGCTTTGTAGTGACCAACTTCCTTAACTGCATCCTTAACAACGATAATCTTACGATC
>HF993203.1 GCA_000436795.1 Bacteroides sp. CAG:1076 | reverse complement strand
CTTCAGTTCCTCAGGAAGAAGTTGATACTATCAACAAATACGGAGGTAAACTGGAAGCAGCTATCGGTATTCCTGAAGATCAGTTGCGTAAGGCTGCTAAATCTGCAGTTTGCAAGATCAACATCGACTCAGACTCTCGTCTGGCTATGACTGCTGCTATCCGTAAAGTATTCGCTGAAAAACCAGCTGAATTCGATCCACGTAAATATCTGGGCCCGGCTCGTGATAACATGGAAAAACTTTACAAGCACAAAATCATCAACGTATTGGGCTCAGACGGTAAGTTGGCTCAGTGCTAATGACAGGTAGATAATAAAGACTTTATACACCTTAATTATAATAGTGAAGCAGCTTCTCCGTGGTGGAGAGGCTGCTTTTTTTATTGAATTTGTTTACCGACTTGCTGTGTACCGCTACCGGACAGGGAAGACACTGCTGTATAAAAGAAAATGTGCCGGAATTTATTCTATAAAATTCCAGCACATTTCTCTGTGTGTATGTGTGTTTTCGATTGATTGCTTATTTTGCAGCGAAGAATAACGAACCGTTTTGTGTGGCACGTGCTGTAGACAGTCCCATCATGTCGGGGGTAACAGTCATCGGAGTACCATCTTTCTGTTTGAATGTAATGGTTCCGTCTTCGTTCATGGTTATCAGTTCGAATGTCTGTCCTTCGGCTACCGCATTCCATGTGCGGTTTTCTTTATTGTATACTAAATCCAGAGGTTTGTCTTCTTCTCCTTTTTTAATAATGGTGTAACCGTCGGCGTTGGTACGTACAAGGTATTCACCATTTTCACCTTGGATTGTTTTTTCTGTACCTACTTGTGCAATGGGGTTTGAACCCGACCAGAATTCGATGGAGTTCAGTACTACGATGTCGGCTATGTAAGCAACTTCGTATACCGGTACGATATGAAATGCCAAAAATACGATTTCGTTTACAAATTTATTGCCTAATCCTTGATTCCAGTCTTTAAGCTTGCTCCAAAGTCCGAATGAACCGATGCAAGAGGAAAATAGAAGACTTCCGCTCATTACGGCGCAAAGAACTGTAACTTTTGTTTTTCTCATGGTTGATTCTTTTTATTGATGGAATGAAATTGATTATAGAACTTTGCACGCGTTTTACCTTAAATGTGTGTTACGTTCTGTTACAAAGTTAGAACATATTTTGAAAAATGAAATAGAAACGATGAAAAAAAACGTATCTTTGTCGCATTTTTAAGGAATATATAAAAATAAATAAAAAATAGATGAAAGAACAGAATCTCAAAAGACTGAATGATTCCCGGGCTATCCGCTGGGGAGCATTGGCTATCGTTGCTTTCACAATGATGGCTGCGTATTACGTAAATGATGTTGTTGCACCGTTGAAGACGATGCTTGAAACCGATTTGAAGTGGGATAGTAGTGAGTTTGGACTCTTTACGGGGGCATACAGCTTTCTGAATGTTTTCTTCCTGATGTTGATATGGGGTGGACTGATACTTGACCGTTTTGGTATTCGCTTCACCGGAAAACTGGCTACCATACTGATGGTGCTGGGTACAGGAGTAGAATATTATGCCATGACTGGCATGGCAGATGCTACCGGTACGATATTGGGATATAAGGTTAGTGTATTCGTGGCATCGGCTGGTTACTCTGTCTTTGGTGTGGGAGCAGAAGTTGCGGGTATCACCGTTACCAAGATGATTGCAAAATGGTTCCGTGGAAAGGAAATGGCTACAGCAATGGGCGTTCAGGTTGCGCTGGCTCGTGTGGGTTCGCAGGCTGCCTATGCAGTGGCTATCCCGATGGCGCGTGCTTACGATATTACAACTCCGGTACTGGTCGGACTGGTATGTCTGGTAGGTGGTTTGATTGCTTTCTTTGCATTTTCTGTATTGGATAAGAAGCTGGACCGTCAGATTGAGGCTGAAGTGGACAATTCTCCGGAAGAAAAATTCTCGTTCAAGGATGTTGCCAAAATTCTTTCTAATCCGGGTTTCTGGTTGATTGCTTTGCTTTGCGTATTGTTCTATTCATGTGTATTCCCGTTCCAGAAGTTTGCTTCCGAATTGATGATCAGTAAATATGGTATCGATGAAAGTGTTGCCGGATTCTTTGCCGGACTTCCTGCTTTGGGTGCTTTGTTCCTGACTCCGGTATTCGGCGGAATGGTCGATAAACGTGGTAAGGCTGCTTCTATCATGATGCTGGGCGCTGCCATGCTGATTGGGGTACATTGTATTTATGCACTGCCTTTTGTTACCAGTTCTTTGGTAGCCATCGTGCTGATGATTATACTGGGTGTTGCTTTTTCGCTGGTACCTTCTGCCATGTGGCCTTCGGTTGCCAAGATATTCCCTGCTCATCAGTTGGGCACTGCTTATGCATTGATTTTCTTTATTCAGAATATCGGATTGTGGGGTATACCTACTTTGATTGGTGTTGTGCTGGATAAATATTGTATTGTAGGAAAGGTAAATGGTGCGAATCTATACGATTATACGTTGCCGATGTGCATCTTTACAGGTCTTGCAGTGCTGTCATTGATAACTGCCTTTGCGCTGAAAGTAGCCGACAAGAAGTTCGGATACAAACTGGAAGAGGCTAACATCAAATAATTGCTTTTGGATTATAAGCAGGAAACGGACTGTTCCTGAAAAAATGATTGATAAAATGCCTCTGCAGGTGGACTTCTGCGGAGGTGTTTTTTTATGTGTAAGGCTTTATCGCAAAGAAAAAAAGTAATGGGGTTGTACCGAGGATTAATTGACGGTGCAGCCCCATGACTTTTTTTAGTATAATTGGAATCAGTCTTTTTCTATCTTCAGAATTGCTCCGGTTGCCGGATTGAATACAACGCGTGTATTGATTTTCTTATTGAACAGGTCATTAACTAATACTTCAGTTGAACCGAATTGGGTAACGGGCAAATCGTTTTCGAAATATTTCTTTCCCTGATAGCTTACAGAAACATGTCCTTTTCCTGGAATGTTGTAGATGGCTCCTTCGGGTTTTTTCTTTTTCTTACCGTCGTCGGTTGCGGCTGGCAGCGGAACTGTGCTGTTGATACTGATATATATCGGGTCACCTGCCAGATTATCGGTAGACAAAGCTCCCAGTAAGCGAGAAAAACGTAAGACGATTTTATCTTTTACATTGTCTTCTGGAGTGACACGGACTGTAAATACCTTGTCTTCACGGTCGGTTGTTCCGGCAAACATTTGCGTCAGTGCCTTTTCCTGCTTGTCGAGATTGTCGATAATCAGTTTCAAGGATGCTCCGTCTTTAGGCATCGTGTCAGCTTGTCCACGCAGAATCAAGTTCTTGCTTTCGCGTATATTGTAGATTTCCTTAGCTGTAAGTTCCGCCATCTTTGCCGTAGAACCTGCCATCAGAATTTCCTCTGTCATGTACTTGCGTGTACTTTCGTGAGGAAGAGGCTTTTCCAGTTCGTAGTCTTGCTTTTGTTCGTACTCTTTCGGGAACGTAGTGTTTATGGCTTTGGCAATGCCGTCTTCAGTCAGTTCGATGTTAGACAGTACACTTTTGTCCTTCAGTTTAATGATATATGCCTGAGTGGAATCGGGTACTCCGGCCGAACGAACATCAATTTGTTTAATTTCCCAGTACGTTTCAGGCTGGGGATTTACGTTGTTCATGCGCAGGTAACGATTGGCATACTGGCATAACTCTCCCGGTTGGTAGGTGATGCGTGTAGCAATAATGTTGACTTCCAGTGCAGTCTTAGGCAGGAAGTATACGATTCCTTCATCACTGCCCGGAGTGTATATGTTTATGTCTTGTGCTGCAATATGTGCTGAACATGCCAACAACCCCAATGCAATAATCGTTCTGTTCATAATAGTTTGTTATTTAGTTTCTGTAATATTTTTCCACGCTTCAGGCAAAGCTTCAATGATGTCACTTGCCGTCATGCTGATTTCTCCTGCTCGGTCGCGGGCTATATCGCCAGCCAGGCCGTGTACATATACCGCTATGCGGCAAGCATTTTCTGGTGCATAACCTTGTGAAAGCAGGGCAAGAATGATACCTGTCAATATATCGCCGCTTCCTCCGGTTGCCATGCCCGGATTACCTGTCGGATTGAAATAACAGTTTCCTTCGGGAGTGATGACAACGGTATAGGCGCCTTTCAGTACAATATAGCATTGCAGGTAGGCAGAAAGTTCTTTAGCCTTTGTCAGTCGTTCGAAGCTGTTGTTGCATCTTCCGATAATACGTTCCAGTTCTCCGATATGAGGTGTCAGGATGGTACGTTTCGGGATGCGGTTCAGGTAATTGCGGTGCGTGCTGAATATATTCAGAGCATCGGCATCGAGTACCAATGGTATGAAACATTCTTTCAGTTGGTCGAATGTAGCAAGTGCGGTTTCTTCTTCTTGTCCCAGTCCCGGACCGATAGCAAGTGCCTGGAAGTTGTCCAGGTCTACGGGTTCGGCAAAGTAAAGTTCATGCACGTCGTTCTGTACCATAGCTTCGGGAACGGTGGCTTGCACAATATCATGGTTGCGCACAGGAGTGTGGACAGTCAGCAGTCCGATGCCCGAGCGCAGGCAAGCGCGTGCTGCAAGGACGGAAGCTCCTGCCATACCGTATGAACCGGCAATCAGCAGCCCGTGTCCGAAATTACCTTTATGCGCAAAACGTCCGCGTGGTTTTATCATCTGGCGTATGTCGTCAGCTTCGGTTATGGTATAGGGAGTTACTGCTTCTTCGATGAAAGTCTTATTGATGCCGATATCCAGTAATTTCCATTCGCCTACGATATCTTCGTTTTCGGGGAAAAGGAAGGAAAGCTTAGGCAACTGTATGCTTAATGTAAGATCGGCACGGATAATGTTCTGGCGGATATTGTTTGAATTGTCTTCTCCCATCAATCCTGAAGGGAGATCGATGGAAACGACGGTAGATTGTGATGCGTTGATATATTTCACGACCGATGCAAATCCGCCACTTAACGGTTTGTTCAGACCGGAACCGAAAAGTCCGTCTACTACAATATCGTCTTTGGTCAGTTTTGGAGGATCGAAGCTGGTACTGATTTCGTGGTAATTGGAGAAACCACATTCCTGTAAGCGTTGTACGTTCTTCATGCAGTCGTCCGATAATACACCGGTGATGTTGAACAAATAGACTTCTACAGTATAGCTTTTCTGGAACAGCATACGTGCCACGGCTACGGCATCGCCACCGTTATTTCCTGAACCTGCAAATATAACAATGCGATGGGATTTGTCCCAGCGGCGGCAGATTTCTTCAGTAAGCAGTGAGGCTGCTTTCTCCATCAGATTGATGGAAAGTATGTTTCCTTGGGCGATAGTATAAGCATCCGCCTCTTTTTGTTGAGTGCAACTAAGTATTTTCATCTTTATTCTCAATAGCTATTTGTCGGTAAAAGTACGAAAAAAGTATAGAAGTTTGAGGGATAATTCGTATTTTTGTCCCAATTTTATAAAGTTATATATTATGAGTGTAATTCAGATCAAAGATAAACGCTTTAAGACTTTTATTCCTGAGGAGAAGATATTAACGGAAGTTGCCCGTGTGGCTGACGAAATCAATCGTGATTTATCTGGTACTAACCCGCTTTTTATAAGTGTACTGAATGGCTCGTTTATGTTTACCGCCGATCTGATGAAGCACTTGACTATGCCTTGTGAGGTGTCTTTTGTGAAGCTGGCTTCGTATGCAGGTACGTCTTCCACAGGAAAGGTGAAGGAACTGGTAGGCCTGGGCGATGACATTACCGGACGTACAGTTGTAATTGTTGAAGATATTGTCGATACGGGACTTACTATGAAGCAGTTGGTAGAAACGCTTCGTGCACATAATCCGAAAGAAATCAGAATCGCTACATTGCTGGTGAAGCCTGATAAACTGAAGGTGGATCTGGATATTCATTATGTAGCAATGAATATTCCGAACGATTTTATCGTTGGATATGGACTGGATTATGACGGATTGGGACGTAACTACCGTGACATTTATACAGTGATAGAATAATTATTCATAAATTAAATAAAGGTAAGAAAGATGTTGAACATTGTAATTTTCGGTGCACCGGGTTCAGGTAAAGGAACTCAGAGTGCTCGTATTGTAGAGAAATATGGCTTGAACCACATCTCTACTGGTGACGTTTTGCGTGCAGAAATCAAGAATGGTACAGAACTGGGTAAGACTGCCAAAGGATATATCGATAACGGTCAGTTGATTCCGGATGCTTTGATGATTGATATTCTGGCTAGCGTATTCGATAGCTTCAAAGATAGCAAAGGTGTTATTTTCGATGGTTTCCCACGTACAATCGCTCAGGCTGAGGCTCTGAAAGAAATGTTGAAGGTTCGTGGTCAGGAAGTTTCTATCATGCTTGATCTGGAAGTACCCGAAGATGAACTGATGACTCGTCTGATTAAGCGTGGACAGGAATCAGGTCGTGCTGACGATAATGAAGAAACTATCAAGAAACGTCTGGTAGTTTATCATTCTCAGACTGCTCCTCTGATTGACTGGTATAAGAATGATGGTAAGTATTGCCACATCAACGGTCTGGGCTCAATGGATGGTATCTTTGCAGATATTTGCACAGCTATCGACAAACTTTAATTAAGTGACATAAAAACGGAGAATGCAGGAACTTCCGTTTGGAGGTTTCTCGTTCTCTTTTTTAATAAATAGTAGTGCGGAACAGACTGAGAGGATAGTCTGTGAACCGTATACTTTTCAGAAGGACCGTTTGACTGACGGTCGGCTTTTTTAATTTTTCAAAGAAATATTATGGCTGAATCGAATTTTGTTGATTATGTAAAAATCTACTGCCGCTCCGGTAAGGGAGGGCGCGGCTCGGTACACATGCGCCGTGAGAAATATATGCCCAACGGAGGTCCTGACGGTGGCGACGGTGGTAGAGGAGGTCATGTTATCTTGCGGGGAAACCGCAATTACTGGACTTTGCTGCACCTGAAATATGAGCGTCACGTGTTTGCTGAACACGGAGGAAATGGCTCGAAAAACAAGAGTTTCGGAAAAGATGGTGCCGACAAGGTTATTGAAGTACCGTGCGGTACTGTGGTATACAATGCCGAAACGGGCGAATATGTGTGCGACATTACCGAAGACGGACAGGAAGTCATTCTCTTGAAAGGAGGGCGTGGAGGACTGGGCAACTGGCACTTCCGTACAGCTACTCGTCAGGCACCGCGTTTTGCGCAACCTGGTGAGCCGATGCAGGAGATGACTGTTATTTTGGAATTGAAACTATTGGCAGATGTCGGTCTGGTTGGCTTCCCGAATGCCGGAAAGTCGACTCTTTTGTCTACCGTATCAGCTGCACGTCCGAAAATTGCTAATTATCCGTTTACTACACTGGAACCTAATCTGGGTATCGTATCTTATCGTGACGGCAAGTCGTTCGTCATGGCTGATATCCCGGGTATCATAGAAGGTGCAAGTGAAGGTAAAGGACTTGGACTTCGTTTTTTGCGTCATATTGAACGCAACTCGTTGTTGTTGTTCATGGTTCCCGGCGATTCTGATGATATCCGTCGCGAATATGATATTTTACTGAATGAGCTGGCTAAGTTTAATCCGGAGATGCTCGACAAGCAACGGGTGCTTGCAATTACGAAGTGTGACATGCTGGACGAAGAATTGATAGAGATGCTGACACCGACATTGCCCGAAAATATACCTCATGTATTTATTTCGTCTGTTGCCAATATGGGCATTCAGCAGTTGAAAGATATCTTGTGGGAAGAATTGAACAAAGACAGCAACCGTTTGGAAGGACTTCGTCAGGCATCTATCGTGCACCGTGCGAAAGATGTAACCAAGCTTCAGGAAGAGTTGAAGGAAATGGGTGAGGATGAGGACTTCGATTATGAATATGAGGATGCTGACGATGATGAAGATTTTGACTACGAGTATGAGGAAGTAGATTGGGACGACGAACCGCAGAAGTGATGATTCAGTATTCAAACGATAAAAGAATGTTGGAGTATGGTTTGATGAAATCGTACCCCGGCATTTTTTGTTTTTCCACAACTCGTCATGGCGGGTATAGTACAGGAAAGTATGCTTCCTTTAATTGTAATAGTTACTGCGGAGATACACAGGAGAATGTTTTGGCAAACAGACAGTTATTGTGTGATTTGCTGCCGGGCACAGAAAAGGAATTGATTATACCGCATCAGGTGCATCGTACGGAAGTACGGATTATCGATCATGAATTTCTTGATAGGCCGGAAGCAGAAAGGACCTCATTGCTGGAAGGGGTGGATGCACTGGTAACTGATGTTTCTGGAAAATGTATCTGCATATCAACAGCCGACTGTGTGCCTGTGATGTGTTTCGATGTGAAGCATCGTGTTGTTGCTGCAATACATGCTGGCTGGCGAGGGACGGTTGCTCGTATCGTTACCAGAACTTTGGAAATTATGAGTTGTACTTATGGGACTCAAGGTAAGGATGTGATAGCATGTATTGGCCCAAGTATATCGCTGGAAGCTTTCGAAGTGGGTGATGAAGTCTATGATTGTTTTAAACAGAGTGGTTTTGATATGGAGCATATCGCTTTCCGTAGTGACAAATGGCATATTGATTTGTGGGAGGCGAACCGATTGCAGTTACTTGATTTTGGAGTATTACCTTCGAATATTGAGATAAGTGGCATTTGTACTTGGAAAGAAAATTCGGATTTCTTTTCCGCGCGCAGGCAGGGTATTGCTTCGGGACGTATTCTTTCAGGTATTATGTTGGAGTCTGTTTAATTGTACAGTCTATTTTTGTCGTAGTTTGTATTGAACAGGAGTTTTGTTGAAGTAATAATAAAATCAGTATACAATGAAGAAATTAACCATAGAAGTATCCGATGAGCTGAAGCATGCATGGCCTCAGTTTCGTGGAGCTGCAGTTTTTGCTACGGTAAAAAATACAGCATATAATGAAGAGCTGTGGAAACGTATCGGGGAGTTTACAGCTTTGTATCGCTCTAAATATACAACCGACTCCATTAAGGAAATGCCGGCTATTCAGGCAACCCGACAGGCTTATAAGAAATGTGGGAAAGATCCTAGTCGTTACCGTCCTTCTTCGGAAGCTCTGTGTCGTCGTATATTGAGAGGTATTCCTTTGTATCAGATAGATACATTGGTAGATTTGATTAATCTGGCTTCAATATATAGCGGACATTCCATCGGAGGCTTCGATCTGGACAAGATACAGGGCGATCGGCTGGTATTAGGTATCGGTAAGGCGGGAGAACCTTATGAGGGAATCGGTCGTGGCGAGCTGAATATAGAAGGTATGCCGGTATATCGTGATGCTGTAGGGGGTGTGGGAACTCCTACCAGCGATAATGAACGCACGAAGATAAGTGAAAGCACCACACATCTGCTTGCTATTATGAACGGATATAGTGGAAGTGAGGGGCTGGAAGATAATGTTAATTATATGATTGGCTTACTGAAAGAGTTTGCCGATGCCCAGGATGTTGAACTTGTATTTTTTGAGTGATGAAACGAATAGTACGAGCTGGATTGTTACTGTGTGGATGGTTGGGATGTATATTATCTGTATATGCAGCAGAGCCTGATCCGAAAGGATTTTCGGTAATGGAGCGCAACCATATTCGTGTAAAGACTCCTGAGCTTTTTGCTAAGGGGAATAGTTTTGAAATTCATTTAGAGAACCTTCCGGATTCAGCATTTTGTTTTCCATTGCCAAAAGGAAAGGTGATATCTGCATATGGAGCGCGAGGTGGACATAGTGGATCGGATATAAAGACTCGTGCGAACGATACCATTCGCTGTGTCTTCGATGGGATAGTACGTATGGCAAAGCATTATGGCGGATATGGCAAGGTCGTTGTTGTGCGGCATGCTAACGGGTTGGAAACCATTTATAGTCATAATTCGAAGAATTTGGTAGCTGTTGGTGATACGGTAAAGGCCGGACAACCTGTCGGGCTGACAGGACGCACCGGGCGAGCTACAACAGAACATTTGCATTTTGAAATAAGGGTGAACGGACAACATTTGAATCCGAGTATTCTTTTTGATATGAAAACGGGAACTCCTTTAAAGCGTACGCTTGTGTGTACCAAGAATGGAAATCATGTAAAATTAGTACCGAAAAAATAAATTAAAAGAAAAAGGTAAAATATATGGATATAGAGAAAATACTTACAGAGGGAATTGTCTTTAAAGGAAGCAAGTCGCCTTCGGCAAAGAAGGAAGATAAGGTAAAGACAAAGGCGAAGAAAAAAACGTATATTACTGGACTGCATGGCTCTGGATCGGCTAAAATGAAAGCAGAATATCGCCGCAGACGGGCTAACCGTCATAAGAATGGATAAGGCTAATAACGTAGCACTAGACATATTTTGTATAACTAACTAATTTTTTATGTAATCATGAAGAAAATTTTAATGCTTGTGGTTGTGTTGATGGCTGCTTTGTCGTCGTATGCACAGGAGATGTATTTGGGAGGTGGTATCAGTCTTTGGAGAGATTGTGATGCCGACATTAATACATTCTCGATTTCGCCTGATTTCGGTTATAACTTGAATGAACGTTGGGCTATAGGTGGAGAGTTATCGTATTCTCATAAGGGTACTACATCTTATGATGATGAGCATGCAAAAATATCTTCACATATAAATAGTTTTGCGATAGCTCCGTATGCTCGTTATTCTTTCTATGAAAACAAAATTGTACGTTTGTTTATCGATATGGGTTTAGGCTTTTCTACTTCAAAAGCTGAACATGGAGATGCTGTGAATGGTTTTGAAATCGGTTTGAAGCCGGGGCTGGCTGTTAAGTTAAATCATAGCTTCAGCTTTATCACTAAAGTTGGTTTTGCTGGTTATCGTGATGATTATTTCAAAGGATCTGATGGTTTTGGCGTAACTCTCGAGGGAGAGAATATTTCTATCGGTATCGATTATGAATTTTAATGCAACCTTTTTAAAGGTATAATCAGGCAAGAAAGTCTGTATGGGTTGTATAACCGTTGCCCCTGTTGTATATTTTGTTCGATTCATACAGCAGGGGTAATTTATTTTCAGTTAGGAAAGAACAAGATGTAAAAAAGTCGGATATTATAGTCATTATGGTTGTTTCGTGATTCTTTTTCCAAAATTTAGATTGTGAATGTTGAGTGATATGCTTATATTTGTTTTTAGAAGCTTTTTCTCAATGACCTTAATTGGAATAAGCGTATCTTATTTTCTCAACAATAAACAGTCTTGACTATGAAAAAACTGTATCTCTTAGTATTATGTGTTCTGTCGGCAATGTTTGTCAACGCACAAGAAACAATGTGGAATTTTAAAATTGGTTTAGGAGCTTCTTCGTGGATGGGAGATGGTTATGGACCGGCAAAAGCTTTGTTTAACCAGCGTATCGGAGTCGGGGTGGATATACCACTTACAGGATGGGTGTCTTTTCAGACAGGGTTAAACTGGACTTCGAAGGGGGCAAAATATTCGTTGATGGGTGATACGAAGCAAACTGTCAACCAGAATTATTTTGAAATGCCGATTTTGGCTGCTTTTCATATAGGAACTCCTAAAAACTTTGATGTTGTGATAGCCGGAGGTGGGTACATCGGTTGTGGTATTGTAGGTAAAACTGAACAGAAAACGGATGATGTTACTTCGTCCTGGGCTACTTTCAATGATGCTTGTTTGAATAATGTGAAAATATGGGATGGTCTTCGTCGTTTCGATGCAGGTATACAGGCGGGTGTGAACCTTGATTTCCGTCATTATCTGGTAGGTATAGAAGGTGAATTTGGTTTGGCTCGTATGTGGAAACACGGACCTCGTAACTTGGCTATTTTCGCTACGGTAGGATATAAATTCTGAGTGAAGGAACAGATAAACAAAAAGGCGGACAACAACCGGAAAAAGAGTGCCGGTGTTGTCCGCCTTTATCGTTTGTGAGTTATTGCGGTTTATTAATGGTGGAACAAGCGGATACCTATAAATGCCATGGCAATACCATATTTGTCGCAAGTAGCGATTACATGATCATCACGTACGGATCCTCCTGCCTGTGCAATGTATTCTACACCACTTTTGTGAGCACGTTCAATGTTGTCACCGAAGGGGAAGAATGCGTCTGAACCCAGTGAAACACCTTTCAGTGTATTCAGCCATGCACGTTTCTCTTCGCGAGTCAAAACTTCCGGCTTTTCGGTAAAGAACTGCTGCCATACACCGTCGGCAAGCACATCGTCATGCTCGTCGCTGATATAAACATCGATGGTATTGTCACGGTCGGCACGACGGATTTTTTCTACCCATGGCAAGTTCAGAACTTTCGGATGCTGGCGCAGATACCAGACATCTGCCTTGTTTCCAGCCAGACGGGTACAGTGGATACGGCTCTGTTGTCCGGCTCCGATACCGATAGCCTGTCCGTCTTTTACGTAACATACGGAGTTCGACTGGGTATATTTCAGTGTAATCAGGGCAATCATCAGATCGCGGCGTGCAGATTCGGGGAAGTTCTTATTCTGAGTAGGAATGTTGGCAAACAGATTGTCACCGTTCAGCTTGATTTCGTTACGTCCTTGTTCGAATGTAATACCAAACACATCTTTGTGTTCTATCGGTGCAGGACGGTAGGATGGATCTATCTTGATAATATTGTATGTACCCTTACGTTTGCTTTTCAGTATTTCCAGCGCTTCGTCTGTATAGCCCGGAGCAATCACTCCATCGGAAACTTCACGGTGAATGAAACGGGCAGTAGCTTCATCACACACGTCGCTCAGTGCGATGAAATCACCATATGAAGACATACGGTCGGCTCCACGGGCACGTACGTATGCATTTGCCAGCGGAGAAAGTGGAAGATCGTCTACGAAGTAAATCTTTTTCATCGTATCGTCCAGTTCCAGACCGATGGCTGCACCTGCAGGGCTGACATGCTTAAACGAGGTTGCGGCCGGAAGTCCGGTAGCTTCTTTCAGTTCTTTCACTAACTGCCATCCGTTCAGTGCATCCAGGAAATTAATGTATCCGGGACGTCCGTTCAATACTTCGATAGGCAGTTCTCCTTCTTGCATAAAAATACGTGCCGGTTTCTGGTTAGGATTACAGCCGTACTTCAATTCGAGTTCTTTTGCCATAATTTATATGTTTTAGTTGCTTGTCTACAAAATTACGGAATATTTTCGGCTTATTGAAAAAACTTTCTACCTTTGTGACGCATTGGTTCAAAAGGTTATCTCTTTTTCACTGGATAATCTGATGATTAAAAGGGAATCAGGTGCAAGTCCTGAACAGTCCCGCTGCTGTAAATTCCGTGTATATTGCAGGCAATCGCTCAAGCCACTGGAATGATTTTCCGGGAAGGTAGTCTGCAATAGGAATGAGTCAGAAGACCTGCCATGCATAGTTTCTTCACAGCTTTCGAGGAAAAAGCGTGGGATGATCTGTCGGTACATATTCTTTCTGTTCACCCCGATGCTTTATTTTCGCAAGCGACGCAGAAGCGGAGAAATCCGTTGGCTGTAATTGTAATGTATGAAAAAATGAGGTATATCGTATGTAGTTGGATAATGCTGGTCGGGTTTGCAGCGAGATGTTATGGCGGGCAGGATGTAGATACCACGAAGGTTTATTCCATACCGGAGGTGGTGGTGTCCGACCGTTACCAGACGCGTGAAGTACGTTCGGCCGCTCCTCTCCAAATTTTTTCCCGTGAGGAACTGAAAACACTGAATGTGATGCAGGTGTCCGATGCCGTGAAACATTTTTCGGGAGTAACGGTAAAAGATTACGGAGGGATAGGAGGACTGAAAACGGTTTCTATCCGAAGTCTGGGAGCACAGCATACGGTAGTGGGATACGACGGGATTGCTGTTACCGATTGTCAGACCGGACAGGTGGATATCGGACGTTTTTCGCTGGAGAACGTAGACCGTCTGATGTTAAGTAACGGGCAAAGTGATCAAATTTTTCAGCCTGCCCGGTTCTTCGCTTCGGCTGGAGTTTTAAATATCCAAACACTGACTCCTGTTTTTCATGACGATAAGCCGACGAATCTCAGTGTTTCGCTGAAATCGGGCTCGTGGGGATTGCTGAATCCTTCGCTCTTGCTGGAGCAGAAGCTGGGAGCGAAATGGGCACTGACGGCCAATGCCGAATGGATGTCGTCCGACGGGCACTACCCTTATACTTTATATTATGGTGATGAAGGCGATCAGTCCAGCCGTGAAAAGCGTAAAAATACCGATGTACAGACCTTTCGTGCTGAGGCCGGCTTGTTTGGTAATTTTTCCGATACGGAACAGTGGAGGCTGAAGGCTTATTATTACCAGTCATCTCGCGGACTCCCTAATGCTACTACACTGTATTACGATTATTCCTCCCAGCATTTATGGGACAAGAATATGTTTGTCCAAAGCCAGTATAAGAAAGAGTTCAACCGTAAGTGGGCCTTTCAGGCATCGGGTAAGTGGAATTGGATGTACCAGCATTATCTGGACCCTGATTATAAAGGAACTACCGGACAGAGTGAAAACAGTTATTTCCAGCAGGAGTATTATCTTTCGGCAGCCGTACTTTTCCGTGCGTTGGATTGTCTTTCTTTTTCTCTTTCGACCGACGGAAGTGTTAACCGCATGAACTGCGACTTGAAAGATTTTGCCAAGCCTGTACGCTATTCGTGGCTCACCGCGCTGGCGGGCAAGTACGTCAATGAGTGGATGACGCTTTCGGCTTCTCTGTTGTCGACAGTGGTTTATGAGGATGTAGCCAAAGGTAATAGTGCCGGAGGGCATCGGAAATTGTCCCCATATGCCAGTGTATCGTTTAAGCCGTTTGCTTCCGAAGATTTTCGTATTCGTTTTTTCTATAAAGATATTTTCCGCTTGCCGAGTTTCAATGACTTGTATTACGGACAGACAGGGAACATCCGTCTGAAACCGGAAAATGCCAGTCAGCTGAATGTCGGGCTGACATACAGCAAGCGTGTATCCAACTGGCTTTCTTATGTTTCGGTTACGGTGGATGCTTATTCCAACCGGGTGACAGATAAGATAGTGGCTATACCTACCAAGAATCTGTTTATCTGGAGCATGGTCAATCTCGGTAAGGTCGATATAAAGGGAATAGACTTTACGGCAAGTCTGAGCATACAACCGGTGAAGAAGTATGTGCTGACTCTGTCGGGAAATTATACGTACCAGCGGGCACTGGATGTCACCAATCCGGACCCTTCTACGCTGGAAGGAAAGACCTATAAGCATCAGATAGCGTATACACCGCGTGTTTCGGGCTCCGGGCAGGCTGTACTCGAAACGCCGTGGGTCGATTTGTCGTACTCCATGCTGTTCTCGGGCAAGCGTTATGCACTGGGACAGAATATAGCCAAGAACCGGTTGAATGGATATACCGATCACAGTGTGTCTGCCCGTCGCGGTTTTCGATGGGGAAAGACTGATATTTCCCTGTCGGCCGAGGTGCTGAATCTGGCGAATAAGAATTATGAAATTGTGAAAAACTTCCCGATGCCCGGACGGTCTTTCCGTATCACGGTCGGGGTTAAATATTGATGTGCATGAAGAAGCTGGTATTTATAGTATGTTCGCTGGCTCTCCTGTTTGCCGGTTGCGACGATCTGGAAGATAAACCTTATGTGGCAGGTGAGGCGAACGGGGTAGTCGAGGATTACGGAACGGCGGAAATGTATATATTGAACGAGGGACTGTTTAACCTGAACAACAGTACGCTGGCAAGGTATTCGTTTCAGACGGAGACTTGTTCGTACGATTATTTCCGTGCGCTGAATCATCGCGGGCTGGGAGATACGGCCAATGACATGGATATTTACGGCAGTAAGTTGTATATAGTTGTGAATGTTTCGAGTACGGTAGAGGTGGTAGATCTTCAGACAGGGCTTTCTATCAAACAGATTCCGATGCTGACCGGTAATGGTAGTTCCCGTCAGCCTCGTGCTATTGCTTTTGAAGAAGGAAAGGCCTATGTCTGTTCTTACGATGGAACAGTAGCCCGTATCGATACGACTTCGCTGGAGATAGACGGCATCACGGAAGTGGGTCGTAATCCGGAGGATTTGTGTGTGCAGGACGGTAAACTTTACGTTTCCAATTCCGGTGGATTGGACTGGGCTGGGATAGGAGTAGACCGTACGGTTTCTGTTGTCGATCTGTCGACCTTTACAGAAAGCAAGAAGATAGAGGTCGGTCCCAATCCGGGGAAAATATTGGCTGGTCCCGATCATAGTGTGTGGGTTGCCACTCAAGGCGAACAGATAGAACAAGGCGACTATAAGCTGGTGAAGATAAACACGCAGTCGGATGTAGTGGAAAAGATATATGATGAGCCGGTCATGGACTTTGCCTTCGATTACAACACGGCTTATCTCTATAATTACGATTACGCTACCGGACAGACGGCCTTCAAGGTTTTCAATCTGACTACAGGGGAGGTGGTGAGAAGTCAGTTCATCACCGATGGGACTCGGATAGAGCGTCCGTTTTCCATTCAGGTGAATCCGTATAGCAGTAATATATATATCACAGAAGCCTACAATTATCAGGTAGACGGTGATTTGTTGTGCTTCACGCCTGAGGGTGAGCTCATGTTCCGTTTGAGCGGGGTAGGGCTGAACCCGAATACCGTGCTGTTCCGCGATGAGGCTGCCAATGTCGATACGCCGGAGAATCCGGATGATTCGGACGGGATGGCTGCCTATGCCGATAAGGTGCTCGATTATGTTCCGGCACCTACGCAGTACATGAATACGACTACTACGGCTTACGTTGAAGGCTTTACTACCAAACAGCAGGTATTGGACTATGCCACCGAGCGGCTTCAGAAGAAGTCCTTGTTATCGTTGGGGGCATATGGAGGATATATCGTGTTGGGCTTTTCTCAGCCTGTGCCGAATGTCGCCGGAGAGTACGATTTCAAGATTTACGGTAACGCCAACTACAATCCGAATGCCTGGCAGGATCGTCTGGGAGGAAGTGCCGAACCGGGTATCGTACTGGTGTCGAAAGATGAGAACGGCAACGGTCTGCCCGATGATACGTGGTACGAACTGGCTGGCAGTGAATACGGAAAGGATACGGAAATTCGTGATTACGAGATAACTTATTATCGTCCTGAGCCCGAAGATGCGGATGTACGCTGGACGGACAATCAGGGAAACGAAGGCTATGTGTATCGGAATACGTTCCATCAGCAGGCATCGTATTATCCGCTTTGGGAAGAAAGTGACCGCTTGACGTTCCGTGGAACGCGTCTGCAAGACAATGCCGTTGATGAAAATGGAGTTTGGGTAGGCTATGCTTACGACTGGGGATACGCCGATAATCATCCTAATAGTACGGAAATGTCGAAGTTCAAGATAGACTGGGCGGTAGATTCCCAGGGTAACAAGGTAACTCTCGATGAGATTGATTTCGTGAAGATTTATACGGCGGTCAACCAATATTGTGGACAAATAGGAGAGCTTTCTACCGAGATTACCGGAATAGAGAATTTGCATTATAAGAAATGAACAGTAAACTATATTTATTCATTTAATTAATTAAACGACAGATGAAAAAGTTATTTTTTGTTTTGTACGCATGCTTATGCGTAGGATTGTGGAGTTGTAGTAACGATGATGAACCGACAGCTCCGAATGAAAAGCAGGATGTGGTAGTTAGTTTCGAAGACAAGCTGACAGAAGCTAATACGGCGTTTGCTCCCACAGAGGGTGAACAATACAATGACTGGTATAAGGTTACATCGTTTACAGACAGTAAATCGTTGGTTAAGTGTAACAGCTATTTTGGCGACTGGGGATTCGGTGGCGGATTTACATATACTAATACCACCGATGTAACTACTCCGGGCTATTTAAATCTCAGTGCGATAACAGGTAAGGGTAAAGAAGGTAGTGTATATCTTACCGTAGCATTGTCGAATCCTACACAATTGGATAACTTGCAGACAGATAAGTATCAGTTCAAGGGTGCTTACATTACCAACACGACTTACGATTATCTGGCAATAAAAGATGGAAACGATGGCAGTGGAGTGGTAAAAGGTCCCTTTACCGATGGAGATTATTTTACAGTAACAGCTATCGGTCATGATGCTTCTGGTAAAGAAGTCGGAAGAAATACTTTCTATTTGGCAGACTATCGCGATGGAAAGAACTCGGTTGTAAATACTTGGGAATGGTTCGACTGGACTCCGCTGGCTGGTGCAGCTTATGTTACTTTCGAAATGGCGTCTACCGATACAGGAGAGTATGGTATGAATACTCCGAACTATTTCTGTCTGGATGGTATTACATTGACTGAAAAATAAGGTTTTATCTTCCTTACTCTAATTAGGAGGGTGACTGTATATCAAAACTGACTTTTGGAAAAGATGGGGTTTTGTTTTTAAGACGTAGGCAACTCATGATACCAAGAGAAAGGAAAAATGGTCCAAACCAAAGTGATCCTCTTGAAAATGAGGAATGTAACTACAGAATTTTTAAGGAACCTTCTGAAAATTGCTAGAGTAACAATCGTATAGATTGAAACTTAATAGTAAAAAATCTCCTGCTTTCAGCCATATAAATGAATGAAGGCTAAAGCAGGAGATTTGTATATTGTAACTTATAGATATTATTGCTGCCCGATAAAAATTGTCAAACCGTTAGTCATACTCTGATATCAAACTGACTACGTAACAACTCAGTAAAAGGGTTTGGCATCGTCTTTTCTTTAGCCTTTGAGCTGTACCGCTCTTTGCCATCTTGGTTAGGCAACAGACTCTTAATCAGTTTTTTTTGTTTTTCAGGTTTTCGGTCTTTAAGTCAAGTTTATCTATGCTAAAATGGAGTGATTGTTGTCGCTTTTTAGGCAGATCATTTTCCGGAAAGCGGTTCCGCATAGATGCGAGCTGTTGGCCAATTTTTATCAATCCGAAGCTGTACGATGCGTGTTTGGTCGGTTTCCCATATAGCCAGAGGAGTAGCATTGTCAGGATGATAATCAAAATCGGTTGTATATGCTTCTGTCAGTTCGGGGGAATTTCTGTCAATGGAAGGAGTACCGTATATTTTGGTTATGTAGCGGTAAAGTGCCTCAGATGATTTTTCGTAGAATTCCTGTTCGTCTTCTCCGGCAGAATTAAATACGTAAAGGTTCCACCCTGGCACGCCATTGTCGGACAGCTGATTATAATATGTCAATTCGAAGTCGCTGTTGAACAGGTTTACGCAACCTGTTCTCTGTCCTGTTTCATCGGGAAATTCGTTCCATTTCCAGCCTAAAAAGTCTTTTGTAACGACTTGCAGGTCGAGTGTATCACTTCTTAAGGTTTCTTTTTGGTCTTTATATCCTGCCAGATATGTTTTGTACTCGCCCGGATAATAAAAGCAGTGACTCCATAAAAAGGTCTTTTCGTTCTGTTCCATGATACGAAATGAGTGGAGATTTTTGTCTTTATCTTCTACTATCCACGCAATTGAATCAAACTGATGGGATATGTCCAGCATGGAAACGGTACGATTGAACGAAATTGAAAAAACGGTCAGATCCAGCAAGTTGCAGGTTGTCTTATCCGTATGTAACTGAAAGGTCAGACTTCCGTTTTCCGGCGTTTCTGTTTCAGGGTTTTCATTGTTCCCTGTATTGCCTGTGATTTCGGATAATTCAGTGCTCTTTTCACATCCACATAAGGTGATGAGGCACAGCATAGGTAGTAATATCGCTTTCTTCATGCTCATAATGCTGTTACAAATTCATATCTTGTATATTCTGTAAATGAGTTGTCTTTGCTTAGTTCCAGATAAACCTTTCCTGAATCTTTTGAATAATAAAAACGGAAATAGAGGAACAGAGGATCATTGCCATCGGCTGGTTTTATTAATAAACTTCTGTTGGGGAGCAAGATAGACATCAGACCTTGGAAGCTGGCATATTTGTTATCTTTCTTATAGTAGACAAAGTAATCATCATCGGTTCGTTGGTAAAGCTCGATGGTGGAAAAGTTCTCATCTTCTTCGTTAATGATGCCATCCTGTGAATAGACGGACTTCCATTTGCCATAGAACGGACTGGTATGGTTGAATTCTCCGTCGCCTTGTATCGTCAGTTTCTCTGCATCCGCCTGACAGATGAGATCTTTGGTAGTCATATTGAATAGCAGTTGGATGCCGTCTTGGGTCCTGAACCACGAGTATTTCTGACTTTCCCAAATACCGGAAGCATTGAAGGTGAAACATTCGGCACCGCCATCAGGGGCGAAAGTATAATAGAAAGTAGAGCCGGTAAAATGGTTGTGTGCGTCAGTTGCAAGCCAGGAACCGATAACGGGACAATCGAGAATATACGACAGTTGGGGATTTTTCAACTGAAGAGTTGCTCCATAAAACGAATAGTTACAATCTTTTATGGATTTGCCGTTGTCAAAATCAATGTACAATTGATTGTTGGAACAGTACCATTCCAGTGTACCGTCATCATAAGACCCTTTGCCGTTTTTTTCGAAAATGAGCGTCTGGGAAAAATCGCTGTCATTGCCCGAAGCATACTTCCACTTACCCTCCAGTTGCCAGTCGTAGCTTTTGGTAGTATTTTCTATTTCCTCTCCGCCGGGAGCGTTGGAGGAAGTTTCACTGTCGTTGCAGCTTGGCAAACTGAACAGACTGAAATATAACAGTATGTAGCTTAATGCATATTTCATGTTCATATTGAGTATTAGTTTAAGTTAGAGATGAATTATATTAGGTTGATAATGTGAATGTTAAGAATGAGGTAGACTTCTTGTCGGTTATGAGCTGATTCTTTATTAAAAATGGTTGATAATTATAAAGTTACTATTACAAAGTAAGTGAAAAAAAATTTCTTGTCAAAGTTTATCAGTCTGTTTTTTTTATAGTTGAATAATAGTGTTTGCTTTAATATTAAAGATGTTTATTATAATGTTTTTAATTCCATGAAATATAAACTTTGTCGTTTATGGCAAAGTTTATATGAAATCTGTAATGAGGTAGTGCCAGTGTTTTCAGTTTCCTTTGCTGCGAATTTCTTGTTTTTTTTCGGTATAATGATTGAAATCCTGCCATA
>HF993202.1:11246-23265 GCA_000436795.1 Bacteroides sp. CAG:1076 | reverse complement strand
ATTTCTGATTAGTTTTGGTTGTTCTATGGTTATAAATACATATAAAGAATTTGGAACTCCTTTCAGCATGAAGTTTGGCAACTGGAAAGGAGTACGAATTGGACTCTACTGTTACAATACTTTATCATCCGACGGTAAAGCAGCTTTCGACTGGTTTAAATACGAACACGACGGACCTTCTATGAAAACAAACATTAAATAACAAATACCATGAAACTGACAAAGTATCTTTTCTTACTGGGCAGCGGATTTTTTGCAACATGCAGTTCGCCCCAACAGCCCAACACTCCCTCTACCCCACAGGAAGAAATCATCAAGAACATTGCACTTACGTCGTTTCCCGACAGAGTAATCGTAATAAACACCCCCGAGAACAAAGACAGTGCACACTTCTTATTGCAGAAAGCCATAGATTCTTGCTCGGTCAGCGGAGGAGGTGTAGTAAAAGTGACTCAAGGACATTATTACCTAAACGGTCCCTTGCATTTAAAAAGTGACGTCAATCTTCATTTAGACGAAGGAGCATACCTGCAATTCAGCGGAAAGTCATCCGATTTTTTGCCCGTCGTACTGACACGCTGGGAAGGCACAGAGCTTTACGGACACTCCCCGATGATTTATGCCTACCACGCCAATAATATTGCCATTACAGGAAAAGGAACAATAGATGCACAAGGAGGAATCGAATTTGCAGCATGGAGTAAGATTGAAGCCAACGACCGCGACCGCCTTCGCGAAATGGGAGACAAGCTTGTACCTGTAAACGAACGTATATTCGGCAAAGGTACCGTCCTGCGTCCATCCTGCATCCAGCCCTTTGGATGTTCACGCGTTCTGATAGAAGGAATCACTGTAAAAGACTCTCCTTTCTGGACAATACATCCGGTTTACTGCGACAATGTTATTGTCAGAGGCGTTACTATAGACAGTCACTTTCCAAACAACGATGGTTGCGACCCGGAATCAACCAGCAATGTCCTTATAGAAAACTGTACTTTCCAGACCGGAGATGATGCAATTGCCATCAAGTCCGGAAGAGATACCGACGGAAGACATATCGGCCGGCCGTCACGTAACATAGTTATTCGCAACTGCATCTTCCACTCTGAATGCAACGGACTTTGTATAGGCAGCGAGATGTCGGGAGGAGCTTCAAACGTCTATATGAACAACATAGAAATCGGTACCGTAAAAAATGCCATTTACTTCAAGTCGAACAGAGACCGGGGCGGATATATACGCAATATTGTCGTCGACAGTATTACGGTAGAACGTGCCAAAGGAGCTATTCTCCGCTTCGAAACAAATTATTTCGGCTTCCGGGGCGGCAATTATCAGGCACTTTACGAAAACTTTCATATAAGTAACGTTACGGCAAACACAGCCGACAATTATGCAATCTTTATGGACGGCAATGAAGAACATAAAATCCATAACATAACGATTGAAAATTTTCACGTAAAGACTGCACTTTATCCATATTATTTAATGAATACAAAAGATGTACGCTTTACACAATCATCTATCAACAGCCAGCAACTTCCCGAAGAACCAGCAGAAAGTAAAGAAAAGGTTTCCTTAGATATTTATTAAAAGAATAGGAATAACGTAACCTTCTATCCTGGAATTTGTCAAGAGAAAAAAAATTTTTTTGTACAGATTCCAGGATTTTTTGTACAAATTCTAAAATCTTTTGTACAAATTTTCAAAGAAAGATCGAGACAAACGGACGACAAGAAGAAATCTTTAGGAAAATAAGAGCCTGACATTTATAAAAGCAGCCGACGGCAATCAAATAAACCACTGATAATCAATCAAGTTAAAAACAATAGAAAGAAAAAACAAAAAAATATTTCAGTAAGAGTAAGTGTTTCGGACAGGTATGTTTGTTATATACTTGATTTTTATTCGCTTTAGCATTTTATAAAAACGAAAATAAAATAAATAGTTTAATGTATAACCTTAAAAAAGCAGGTATGAGAAGCAAAAACTCTTGCAAGTGCTCGAAAAAATTACTTCGGGCGTTATTGCTGTCGACGCTGTTTACTGTACCATCACAGTTTGCGTCAGCGCAGTTGAATATTGCTTTATCGAATGCCCAATTAGGGACAATGATCAAGCAAATTCAATCACAATCTCAGTATCAATTCTTTTATGATGACGATCTGGCCAATACTCCAATCTCATCGGTCAATGTAAAGGATGCTTCTGTTGAAGAAGTATTGAAAACAGCATTAGCTGGAAAAGGTATCAGCTACAGAGTTGACGAGAATGTGGTATATTTGTCAAAAGCTTCTACTTCCGCTTCTTCATCATCAGTAAAAGCTGCACAGCAGCAAACAAAAACAGTCAGCGGACGAATCGTAGATGCGAAAGGAGAACCTCTGATTGGCGTAACGGTCATTGAAAAAGGTACAACCAACGGAGCTATTACCGACTTTGATGGTAATTATTCATTGACAGTACCCGATGGAGCTATTCTACAATATTCTTATGTGGGATATAAAAACGTAGAAATGTCGGTTACCGGTAAAAACACAATCGACATTACCATGAAAGAAGATACCGAAGTGCTGGAAGAAGTAGTAGTAACGGCGTTGGGTATCAAACGTTCAGAAAAAGCCTTGTCATACAATGTGCAGCAGGTAAATGCCGATGAATTGACAAGAAACAAAGATGCTAACTTCATCAACTCATTGAGTGGTAAAGTAGCCGGCGTTACCATCAATGCATCATCATCCGGTGTCGGTGGTGTATCAAAAGTTGTAATGCGTGGTACAAAATCTATCATGCAGTCTTCGAATGCCCTCTACGTAATCGACGGAGTACCTATGTATGCAGGTACAAACGAAGGGGGTACAGAATTTAGTTCAAAAGGTGCAACTGAACCTATTGCAGATATCAATCCGGAAGATATCGAATCAATGTCTGTGCTGACCGGTGCGGCTGCAGCGGCACTTTATGGTTCTGATGCAGCAAACGGTGCTATCGTCATCACAACCAAAAAAGGAAAGGAAGGACGTTTAAGCATTACAGTAAACAGCAATACGGAATTCTCAAACACATTTGTCACACCGAAATTCCAGAACCGCTATGGAACAGGAAGTTCTTATTCTGATGCAGACCAGATTCACAGCTGGGGAAAAAGACTGAACGAAGCCAATTCGTATGGTTTCGATCCTGTCAGCGATTACTTCCAGACAGGTATTACCGGAACAGAAAGTATATCTCTTTCTACAGGTACTGAGAAGAATCAGACTTATGCATCGGCTGCAGCTGTAAACTCAAGAGGTATTGTTCCCAATAACAAATACTCTCGTTACAACTTCAGCTTCCGCAACACAACAACCTTCCTTGATGATAAAATGACTTTGGATGTAGGTGCTACTTATGTACTTCAAAAGGACCAGAATATGGTTAATCAGGGAACATATAACAACCCTATCGTTGGTGCATATCTGTTCCCGCGTGGTAACGACTGGGAAGATATCAAGATGTACGAACGCTACGATCCGGTACGTAAGCTCAATACACAATACTGGCCTGTAGGCGATGCCGGTATTGTCATGCAGAACCCGTATTGGGTAAATTACCGTCAGTTGCGTAACAATGACAAAGACCGTTATATGCTGAACGCAAGTCTGAGCTACAAGATTCTGGATTGGTTAAGTGTAAGCGGACGTGTCCGTCTGGATAATTCAATCAATACCTATACCGAAAAATATTATGCAGGAACCAACACTCAAATGACAGAAATGTCTAACCGTGGTTTGTATACAAATGCTACATCAAAAGATAAACAGCTTTATGCAGACTTCCTGGTAAACATCAACAAAACATTTGGTGAAGACTGGAGCTTGCAAGCCAATATCGGTACTTCATTTACAGATATGCGTTCGGATGTACTCGAAATTCGTGGACCTATCGCCGACGGAACTTCTGCTTTTGAAGGAGAAACTCCGGGACTTGCCAACGAGTTTAATATACAGAACTTAAGTGCAAAGAAGACTTCTCGCCTGCAAAGCGGATGGAGAGAACAGACTCAATCAATCTTCGCTTCTGCCGAAATTGGTTACAAGAGTACTTATTACCTGACATTGACCGGACGTAATGACTGGCCTTCACAGCTGGCAGGTCCTAACTCTACAAGCAAATCGTTCTTCTATCCATCAGTGGGTGCTTCAGTTGTACTATCTGAACTGATGCCGAATCTGAATCAGGATTATCTTTCATACATGAAACTGCGTGCTTCTTTCGCATCGGTAGGTACGGCTTTTGAACGTTATATCGCCAATCCGCGTTATGAATGGGATGCAAGTACCGGACAATGGAGTAATACAACTCAGTACCCTCTGTATAACTTGAAGCCGGAACGTACCGAATCATGGGAAGTAGGTTTAACCATGCGCTTCTTGAAAGACTTCAACTTGGACTTAACTTACTATAATACGGTTACCAAGAATCAGACATTCAACCCGGAACTGGGTGTATCAGGCTATTCAGCTCTTTATATACAGACTGGTGCCGTACGAAACCAGGGTATCGAATTGTCCTTAGGATATGAAAAAGAATGGAACAAATTCCACTGGAGCAGCAATTATACATTCTCTACCAACCAAAACAAGATTTTGGAATTGGCCGACAATGCAATCAATCCTGCAACCGGAGAATCATTTTCTATCAGTACATTGAACATGGGCGGACTGGGCTCTGCACGTTTCTTATTGAAAGAAGGAGGTTCAATGGGTGACATTTATTCAAACCGTGACTTGAAACGTGATGCTAACGGCAATATCTATGTAGATGCAACCGGACAGATTGCGACTGAAACAATTTCGAACGTAGACGATTATATTAAATTAGGTAGTGTATTGCCCAAAGCAAACATGGCATGGCGCAATGACTTCTCGTGGAACAACTTCCGTTTTGGCTTCATGATTTCTGCACGTCTGGGGGGTGTGGTATTCTCTCGTACACAAGCAATGCTCGATGATTTCGGTGTATCTGAATCTACAGCCGAAGCACGTGACCAAGGTTACGTATTAGTAAACGGCAATGACCAGATTAATCCGGAAGCATGGTATCGTGGTATTGGTAGCGGTGACGCTGTTGCACAATATTATACTTATTCGGCAACCAACGTCCGTTTACAGGAAGCTTCAATAGGATATACATTCCCACGTAAAATGCTGGGTGATGTATGCGACCTGACGATTTCACTCGTAGGACGTAATTTGTGGCTGCTTTATTGCAAAGCTCCGTTCGATCCTGAAAACGTCGCTTCTACAAATAATTTCTACCAAGGTATCGACTACTTTATGATGCCTTCAACCCGCAACATTGGTTGTAGTGTAACTTTAAAATTTTAAACGTAAAACGCTATGAGAAGTTTCATAAATAAATTGTTATTAGGAACCTTGACAGTTGCCAGCGTAGCTTGTACCGGCGACTATCTGGAAATAAACTCTAATCCTTATCAACCGGGAGATTTGAGTGCAGACGATTATGCACTGGGTTCTGCCATGAATAATTTGGCCAGCTGTGTCGTTTCATCCGACGTTAATACTGCACAGTTTACAGACTGTCTGCTGGGTGGTCCCTATGGTGGATATTTTGCCGATAGTAATACATCGTGGAGTAAGACAATTGCCAATTTCAATGCTTCAGACGACTGGACAAGAGTATTCCTGAAATCGGATCGTATTATTCCTATTCTATATACTAATCTTACTGCCATAGAAAATCTTGCTACACAAACAGGTAATCAGGTTCCTTTGGCTATTGCTAAAATAATCAAGGTAGCAGCCATGAGTCGTGTCACGGATGCTTATGGACCTATTCCTTACACAGAAATAGGAAAGGACGGTTCTATTACGACTCCTTATGATACACAGGAAAAGGTTTACGACACTTTCTTCCAGGAACTGACAGAAGCTGTACAGGTGCTGCAAGCCAATCCGGAAGCTGCGCTGACAGCAACTGCCGATTATGTATATAGTGGCGACCTCACCAAATGGATTAAATTCGCAAATTCATTGAAACTCCGTTTGGCTATGCGTATTTCTTATGCTGCTCCTGCAAAGGCTAAGCAATGGGCTGAAGATGCAGTAAAAGAAGAAAATGGTGGTGTCATCGAATCAAATGCAGACAACGCTCAATGGAATTACTTCGGAACGACAACCAATCCGCTGTACACTGCAACTCGATATAATGCAGCAGAAGGAACTGAAACAGGTGGTGATACTCACGCTGCTGCCGATATTATCTGTTACATGAACGGTTATAACGATCCTCGACGCGAGAAATACTTTGTAAAGTCGGAATGGGGAGAAGGAATGGAATATGTAGGTATCCGACGTAGTATTGAACTTACCAGTCTGGGTAATAATGTCCGTAAATATTCGGGAGTAAATATTGGTCAAGGTGATCCTATTTATTGGATGAATGCTGCCGAAGTTGCATTCCTGCGTGCTGAAGCCAAACTACCTTCATTCAATTTTAATGTTGGATCAAAAACAGCCAAAGAATATTATGAAGATGGCGTAACATTGTCATTCGAACAATGGGGAGTAAACGGAGCTTCCACTTATCTGACAGATAATACAAGCAAGCCAACAGCATACAGTGACCCTGCCGGAACAAACAGTTATGCATCGCAACTGTCTTCTATCACAATAGCATGGGATGAAACAGCAAGTGAAGAAGTTAAACAGGAACGTATTATTACACAGAAATGGATTGCAAACTGGATGCTGGGAAATGAATCCTGGGCCGACCACCGCCGTACTGGCTATCCTCGCCTGATGCCTTCTACTGAAGCAGGAAACAAGAGTGCAGGAGTAGTTGACTCTAATGTAGGCGCCAACCGTATTCCTTATCCTTCAGACGAATATGTAAGCAATGCTGTAAATATGCCGGGAGCACTTTCTGCTCTGGGAGGCGCAGACAATTATGCCACTAAAGTTTGGTGGGACAAAAAACCTGGAAGAGAAAACATTCAGGCAGGTAACTAATTTTATAATCTAAAATCATTGGTATCTTATGAAAAATATAATAAAATCAGCGCTGGGATTGCTCGTGATGGGAAGCTTGTCTATGGCTTCTTGCACCGATGTGGAAAGTCTGGATATCAACAGACCAACTGCACAAGAACAAAACCCGGAAGCCTATGCCAATTATCTACAAAGCCTTCGTGACTACAAGAATGCAGAGCATAAAATCGTATATGCATGGTTCGACAATAGTACAAAAGTACCTGCCAGCCCTGCACAGCACATGACTAATATACCTGATAGTGTAGATATTGTTGCACTAATGTATCCAGAAGCTCTTGCTGACTTTGAAAAATCTGACATTGAAACAATGCATAGCAAAGGGTCAAAAGTTGTTTATACAATCAGTTACGACGATATCAAGACAACATGGGAAGATCAGCAGGCAGTAGCTGGCACAGAAGGTAGTGCAGCTGACTTCAATGCTTATCTTCAATCTGAGCTGGATAAACAACTGGCATACTCTTCATCTTTCGACGGAGTGATTGTCAAGTTTGTGGGGCAAGATCCTACATTTATGAATACAGCAGAAAAAGAAGCTTATACAACAACACAAAATATTGTGTTGACTGCTGTAAAGAACTGGAAAACTGAAAATCAGGATAAGTTGCTGACATGGCAAGGGAAACCTCAAAACTTGACAGACAAAACAATATTAAACGATTGCGAGCATATCATTTTAGATATTGATAAGGTAACTGATACAAACCAGTTGTTACTCATTGTAAAAAGTGCTCTTACCGAAGGTGTTCCTACTGATAATATTGTTATTGCAGTATCAACAACAGGAGCTGACACTTCAGATAAGAAAACAGGATATTGGGATACAGACGTACGTGCACTGAGTGAAGTTGCTTATTGGGTGGCAGCAGGATATCCTGAAACAGATGGTTTCACAAGAGCTGGTATCGCTATATATAACGTACAAAACGATTACTATGCTACAGGTGGAACTTACACTTACGTAAAAGAAGCTATTAATATATTGAACCCGGCTCCAACTAAATAATCAGAATTATGAAAATTAAAAATATTTCTTTCATTTCTTTGGCGCTGTTAAGCGGAGCTCTGGCTACCAGCTGTACAGACGATATAGAAAATTTTAGCAATAAGATATTCATGACGGATAGTAATCCCGCTACAGTCTTGATAAAACCGACTTCAGTAGAAGAGATTCAAGAGTTCACATTATCTATTCCTAAACCGGAAGGACAGGATGTTACCTTCACTATTGCAGCTGACGCAAATTTGGTGAAAGCATACGAAGGTATATACTATACCAGTGGAATGGAAATGCTCCCATCTGAAAACTATGAATTATCAACAACCTCAGGAATAATTCCTGCGGGAAGTTTGAACTCAGATCCTATTGCCATCAAATTCAAGGGACTTGACGTTATTGATGATAGTAAAACTTATGTATTACCTGTTACAGTCACAAGTTGCAGCATAGACATTCTGGCATCTAACAAGACCCAATACTATGTCGTAAGAAAAGGTGCCTTGATTGATGTCGTACCAGATATTACAAAGAATGCTATTTATACAGATGCCTGGGCTACTCCCGAAAAGTTTAAACTGAAAAAACTGACTGCCGAAGCTCTGATTTACCCAACAGTATTTGGTGATGGACATGAAAGTGGCATCAGTACATTAATGGGAACAGAAGGAGGCTTCCTGCTGCGCTTTGGTGATGCAGGTCTGGATCCTAATGTTCTGCAAATAGCAACAAGCGGTGCTGGAAACTTTGCCGTATCAAAAGCTGTAAACCTGAATACATGGACACATGTCGCTGTTACTTATGATAGTGAAGCACAAGATTTGTACGTGTACTTTAATGGAGTAGAAGTTGATCACTTTACAGGAGTAAATGCCGGCACGGTAGATTGGAGTCCAGAGCATTCGAATGATAATGACGGCAAACCAAGAAGTTTTTGGGTAGGACATTCTTATAATGATAACCGATGGTTCGAAGGAAGAATTTCTGAAGTTCGCGTATGGGATAAAGTATTAACAAAGGAAGAAATCAACGCAGACAACCATTTTTATGTAGTAGAAAATCCTGAAAGTGAAGAGAATCTTATTCTCTACTGGAAATTGTGTGATAATCAAACAAATGATGTAAAAGATTATAGCCAGTACGGCAATAATGGTGTATTTCAGAGTGAAGCTACATGGTTGGAAGTAAGTCTTCCTGCAACAAATGAATGAATACCTTAAATTTAATTTGTAATTTATTATGAGATATATAAGTTTTAAATTAGCTTTCATGGCAGTGGTTCTCGCATTAGCGGGAACTACTTTCACTGCCTGTGAAGACGATATTGAAATCACAAATGGAATAACCAACCCATGGGGTAATGTGGATGGTACATTTGGTGCTGTACGTTCGGCTGCCGGAGCACAAATGGGAGCTACACTGACAGCAAAGAATGGTGAAAAAGCCACAGGTCATGTTTATTTTGAACTGAGCAAGACAGCTACTCAGGACACCAAAGTAACATTCAAGATTGACAACGATGCACTGACCGCCTATAATGCTGCTAATGGTACGAATTATACAACATATGAAGGTGCTACCTTATCAAACAACGGAGAAGTAACAATTCCAGCTGGTAAGAGAATTTCAGACTACATTGATGTCAATATTCCGGCAGGAAATTCTGGTAATGCCGTAGCTATTACAGCTACAGCCGATAACGGCGTAACTGTATCAAGCAATAATTCGTCTTACATATATCAGGTTAAATCGGTTACTTATCCACAGCACAATAAAGCAATCAAAAATTTGTGTTACATCGAAGTAAATAATGAGAACCCACTGAACGCTGGCGAATATACTCTTTCTAATGGAGAACCATTCTTCGACATCGTAAGTATCTTTGCTGCCAACATTAATCTGGATAGTGATGGAAAACCTTATATTTATTGCAACGAACAAGTCAGTTATGTTCTTCATAATGCAGACAAGATTATCCGTCCATTACAAGAAAAAGGTATCAAAGTACATTTGTCCATCTTGGGTAATCACGATGACGCCGGCATGCGTAGCTTAAGTGAAGAAGGAGCTAAAGCTTTCGCCAAAGAATTAAAATATTATGTAGATATTTACGGCCTGGATGGAATTGACTTCGACGATGAATATTCTTCTTATGCCGAAGGAAGCTTCAAAGGTAGTGCACAGTCTGGAACAGGTGTTGTAGCAAGTACTGCTGAATGTACACCTGAAAACTATACAAATCTATTGAAAGCATGCCGTGAAGAATTACCTAAAGAAGAAGGTATAGCCTTTGGTATTTATTGGTATCTGTACAGCGATCATCCTCTTGGCTCTGAAGTTGAAAGTTTAATTGATTATACTGTATATGGTCGTTATGGCTCTTTCTTCGAATATTATGGTCAAGACATAGACAACAAAATAGAAGCGCCATATGCAATTACACTAATTGCCGATAGTAACGGAAGTCCTGTTGTTGTTCCTGTTTCCGAATCGAGTTTGCAAAAAGTCAAAAATAATGGTTACGGTTATATGGCATTCTATAACTTAAAATCAAGTAAACTGTATACTTCAACATTCAATCAAGTATCATCAATTCTTTGGGATGATACAGTAGAATGGACAGGAAACACTTATGCCCGTACAGAAACTTCTCCTGTGCAATACTCTAAACCGACTTATGAAGAATGGTTAGGAACTTGGACAGTCAAGGCAAGCGGTTCCTCTTTGTATTATTACGAAGCTGGACCATGGTGGGACTGGACTAACTCGAAAGAATTTACTGTTACAATTGCCGAAGGAGATGAAGCTAATACTTACAAAGTATATGGCTGGGAAAATTACTCAAGCAAAGTAAAAGCCATTACCGATCAATACCCGTTCATTGCACAGTACAATGAAGATGGTAGTATCTTTATTGATGCAACAGAAGAAATAGTGGGCACTCCTACTACTGGAGAGAATGCAGGCAATTATGTTTTGACTATCGGTACTTACAGCGGACAGAAATGGAGTGCGGTTGACAACTATGCATATGGCAAATATATTCTGGAAAGTTCTCCTAATGGAGCTGTACAAATGTATTATTATAGTTCATCGCCTTTGAATGGCAGATATGGCTTTGGACTATTTAAAGTGGACGATAATACAAAAACTTCTGTTATGGATGTAACGGAAGCGCATTCAGCAGGCCATGTATATACTTTCAGCAGATAAACTGATACTTTAAAGTATTACTAACAATAAAATCCGGATTTCAGCAAATAGTTGGCTGAAATCCGGATTTATTTGTTCGATTACCGTGTCAGAAAACAACAGCTTACCAATGGATTAATTGAAGAATTTAATCCCGATAAAATATGTTCGGGGTTGAGTTGGCCCATAAAAATACTTCGAATCACGTAAAGCACCTTTATCCAAATCTTTCTGGAAAGCATTAAACATGTTCTGTACACCACCATTCACTTGAAGCTTCAAGTGGTCATTCAGCACAAATGTATAATTCAACTTCAGGTTCAGCTCCATAAAATTCGGTGTATGTTCCAGTCGGTCTTTTTCAATATAACCGGCAAAGTGAGGAACAACCATCGGCCCTGTATAGATTCCAGAGAAAGAAAAATCAAAATTCTTCAGTGGGGCTGAAGTAAAAGTAAAATAGCCGTAATAATCCGGTGTACGAGGCATGCGTTTAATAGGAGCAACATCTGAATCTTCACTCCAGTTTACAGCCTCAGTATATCGACTTTGCTGCAAGGTAAAACCAAGTTGCAATTGTGCTTCACGCCCGTGAGCTATTTTATAGTCGATATTGGCTCCATACACACGTGCTCCATATCCGTTACATCTTTCCTGAATTTCGGCACCAGTATCAGCATCCTTCCCTACCCCCTTCAAATAAAAGACATCATCCAAAGATGTATAAAATCCTTCCACCAACAAATCCGACTGAAAATGTCCGATGTTGAAACTC